>DXCU01000057.1 GCA_019115845.1 Candidatus Rubneribacter avistercoris
CAGCGGACCGCCCGCCGCCCACAACTCTCAGGCCGCGCGAAAAGGCGCGCGGGGCAAGGCGAGGCGAATCGCATCTTTCTCCAGCCTACTAATTCAATCGAAAAACCTCCCGTTCTGTCGTACAATATACGCGAAGCGAACCCGCTTCATGTTGGATTGGGAAAGGACCCTGTCATGCAGAACCAGAACGCGCGCGTCGTGCGCAACCTCAGCATCGCCGCTTTGATCTTGTCTATCCTGGTCATCCTAGGATCGCTCATCTCCGTGGCGTTCCTTGGGCTGGGCGCGGCGGCCCTCAACGACCCAAGCGTCACGGCGGCGGCCACCTACGAGCTGGAAACCGACGGCACCCTTGAAAGCTACGGACTCACCGGCGAGGATGCCGTGGGCCTCACCGCCTTCGTGCTCGGTCTTGGCGGCATGTACTTCGTTTGGGCCATCATCTGCTCCATCGTGGCCTTGGTCGCGGCCATTTTGGGCATGCGCAACTACGACAAGGTGGACAAGCTGGGCGGAGCCTTCGGATGGGCCATCGCCGGCGCCGTCTTCTCGTTTCTGTGCGGGAACCTCGTCATCATGATCCTGCTCATCATCTCGGCCGTCTACATCAACAAGGTGCGCAAAGCCCCCATGGTGCCCTACGGCCAGCCGCAGCCTCAGCCTGTGTACACCCCGTACCAGCAAGGCGCTCCAACCCAGCAGCCGACCGACCGGCAGCAGTAGCAGCAACTTCGCGCGAACAGAAAGGGGCGCGGCCCGCCATCGAGCGGCCGCGCCCCTTTCTCGTTTCAGCTTGATGCTCGATCAAACGCCTCTGACGTAGTCGGCCGCAGCCAAGCCGGCAAGGCGCCCGCTCACCGGCCTCGGCCAAACGCCTTGGACGCGCTTCTCAACGCCAAGCCGGTCCCAAGCGCCCTACCCCAGCGCCACGTCCAGCACCATCATCACCAGAAACCCCACCATCACGCCCAAGGTGCCGGCGTTGGAGTGCTCTCCCAAATGCGCTTCGGGGATCAGCTCCTCCACCACCACGTACATCATGGCGCCCGCAGAAAACGCCAGCATCCACGGCATGTAAGGCGATACAAGCCCGGCGAACAACACCACCAGGATGCCGAACACCGGCTCCGCCAAACCGGACAGAGCCCCCAGGCAAAACGCCTTCGGAGCGCTCATACCCTCCTGGAGCAGCGGCAGCGCGACCGCAGCGCCCTCGGGGACGTTCTGAATGCCTATCCCCACGGCCAACGCCACCGCCATCCCGAACAGGGCAGGATCCCCGCCGTTTTGAGAGGCCATGGCAAACAGCAGACCCACGCTCATGCCCTCGGGAATGTTGTGGAGGGTGACGGCCGTGAACAGCAGCGTCGGACGGTTCCACGAACTCGGCAGGCCCTCGGGGCTGCTTTCGCCCGGATGCAGGTGCGGCAGCAGCTGGTGCAGCACCATCAGGAACGCAACGCCGATGGCAAAGCCGCCCGCTGCGGGAATCCAGCCGATCTGCCCGGCCTCCTCCGCCCGCTCGATGGCGGGGATGAGCAGCGACCACACCGACGCCGCAATCATGACGCCGGCCGCGAAACCAAGGAAGATGCGCTGGAGCAGCACGCTGTCGCGCTTGCGGAACAAGAACACCGACGCCGATCCCAGCGTGGTCATGAAAAACGTGAACCCCGTCCCGGCGGCGGCCCACAGCAAAGCCTGCGGCATCTTCGCGTCCTCTCTTTCGCTCCGAGCGCGGGACCGCCGTCATGCGCGCGGCCGTCTTCCGATCTCGGATTCCCGTATCGTACAGTGTAAGCCAATCGTCTGCCGCGCACCTCGGGGAAAGCCGTGCGCGCTTTCAAAGCGATGGGGCCGGAACGCGGTCCCAGCCCCATCGAAAGGAATACCGACAGCGACGCTTGGTCTGCTGAACCTACTAGCCTGCCGCTTGCGCGGCATCCGCAATAACACTGTACGAGACTGTTACTTGGCGAAGATAGTCTTTTGCTCGAAATTGCGTTTTTATTCAACTGTCGGACACGGGCATTGTACACGTTTTCCCTTCCGGTGCGAACCCCCTAGAAGCTTTTTGTGCAGGTGAACAACCAAACTATCGACCAACGGAACGCCGCGCGCCGCGCGCCGACCCCCTTCGGACATATGCAGAATCCATCCCATTTTATGCATTTCCCCTTATCGAAGGGCACGGGCGGGTGCGCAAACCGCGCCGTCAGGCCCACCCGGCCCGCCGTAAACGCGCCTCCGGAAAAGGGCCGGCAAAACCACGGCCCCTGCCGCGCAAAGCGACAGGGGCCGTGACATGGGACCAGAAACGGCAGCTACTCGCCGGCGAGCGGCGCCGGGGTGGTGTAGGTGCGGGCGGCGTTCTCCTGATCAAGATCGTACAGCGCCTTGGCGTCGGAGCCGAACAGCTTCATGCGCGTGATCATCTTCTCGGCGTTGTCCTCCTCTTCCTGCTGCTCTTCGATGAACCAGCCCAGGAAGTTCATGGTGCGGTAGTCGCGCACCTCCGCAGCGGCGGCGTAGATGTCGTTGATGAGGCGGGTCACGTACTGCTCGTGCTCGAGCGCGGCCTCAAGGGGCTCCAAGTGGGACGAGAAGGTCTTGTTCGGCTGGTCGATGGCGAGCAGCGTCACCTTCTGGCCGTTCTCATGCAGGTAGTTGCGGAAGATCATGGCGTGATCGCGTTCCTCCTGCGCCTGGATCTCGTACCAGTTGGCGAAGCCCTCCAGGCCCTCCTCCTCATAATAGTCGGCGAACGACAGGTACAGGTAGGCCGAGTAAAGCTCTTTGTTGATTTGGTCGTTCAGCAGTTCGTACACACGTGCGTCCATGGTGGCTCCCTTCCTTTGGTCATGCGAGCGTCATTGCAACGCCCCTGCTCATTCGTCGTTTATGATACCAATGATCAGCCCTTTTCCTCTGCTCGGTCAGACGAATTCACAGAGTGAGCAAGGCGCGCAGGGCAGCACAGGGCAGGGCGGCGCCTGCAAGAGAGAGTGCGCCATGCGGCAAGGGCCACCTACCGTGCGGCCCCGTCTTCGCGCTTGGCGCCATCCCCCGCCTCCAGAGCGGCCCTCGAAGCGCGTCGGCGCGCGGCAACCCGTCGGCCCTCCGCCAGCACCATGACGCCGAGGTAGCACGCGTGCAAACCGGGCATGATCTGGCAGGCTTGCAGCTCGAGCAGCCGGGACGCCGCCATGCCCGCGGCAACGCCGACGGCGCAGCTTGCGCAGAACAAGGCGAACACCTTCGAAAAACCCAGGTCGGAGCTTTTCGCCGTCCAGAACAGCACAACCAGGCCAAGCACGTTGAACACGGCGGCGGACGGATACGACAGGACGGAAAGCGCAACCGAAGCCCCAAGGGAAGCCCCTCCCCCTCCCGCCAAAAGCTGCGACGCCAGGGCCGCGGCGGCGGCCAGCAGAAGCGACGCGCGGCAGAAACGCTCCATGATCCCGCCCGCCGTCGCACGGGCGCGGGAAACCACCCACGCCGTTACCGCGAACAGCGCCGCATACGCCACCGGCCTGGCGGAGAAGGCCTCCGCCAGCGGATCGACGGTGCCAGGCCAAAACGCCATCCCAAGGGCGAAGCAGTTGAGGACGAGTCCGACGACGGCCATCCAGCCTCCGCGAACCGCTTGGTACATGGTGGAGATGGGCTTCGGGGCAGCATCGGCATCCAGAAAGCCCGCGCGAATCTCGTCGGCACGCACGATGTCGCGCGCCAGCAGGGGAAGCCCGCCGCACACCACTAGGACCAAAAGCCCCAAGCAAAACAGAAACGGCGTGCCCGCGAACTCCATGGCAAGCTCAAGGCACGATGCGATCAAAAACGAGAGCGCCGTGGTCAAAAGCGCCCCGCGATACGAGAGAAAGCGATAGTAGCGTCCCCATTGGCGAAGAAGGCAGGCCAAGCCGAACCCGAGAAGCAGGCCGGACCCTGCGGCTCCTGCGGCAGAGGGCAAAGCGTTCGCAAGCAGGGAGATCGTCGCGCCGAGCATGCCGCAGACCAAGCCCACGCCGATGGACCAGCGCCGCTGCTCCCCGTCGTGGGCGGACACGAGCACCGCCACGCACAACAGCACGACGCCGAGCAAAAACGACCCGGAGAACAGCCCCGCAACGCCTTCAAGGTCGTACGACGCGAGCAGTTGGTTTCCCGCGCGAAGGCACAAGCCGAACGCGGCAACCACGCACGACAAGGCAAGCCCCATCGGGGTCAACGCCCGTTCGTATGCAGCGGCCTTGCCGATGATCGCCCTCCTCCATCATCTGAAATCCTCATTATAAGGGCAGCGGGAGCGCAGGCGGGCCGGCAAAGCGCGAAAGGCGGCTTTGTCAACCAGAAATCGCAGGCCACGTCACACGTTGCAGACCAGGTTCGCACCATGGGCCGGCAAAGCATGCGAGCACGGGGCGCTGAGCGCGTGCGCCCCGCCCGCAAAAGCGGCACGGACCGCCGGCGCCGCGCTTCGGCTCCGCCTTCCCGCAAGACGCCCTCCCCCGAAAAGCGAAGCGCAAAGAAGCGGCCTCCTCCAAGCAAAAAGGCCCCCGCTTTCGCAGGGGCCCGACTCGCACACCCGACGCGTCGTGCGCAGCTTCCGGCATGCGGATCGCAACCCGCCGCGCTCCGCATGCCCCACGCAACCTGCGGCGCGCCTACAGCATGGGCACCACCATCGTCACCGGCAACGCCGCAACCACCACCAGGTAGCGCAGCAGAAAACCGCCGACGAGCACGCCCACGTCCGACCCGAAGCTGATCCAGTGCGCCTTGCGGCTCTCCTCGAACTCCCTCGGGCTGAAAAACAATAGCCACGTCTCCAAAACGGTGGGCAGCACCAGGCCGACCAGCACAAGCCCAACCCAGAACCACGGCGCGAACTCGCCCGCCACCAAAGACACCACCGAGTTCCACCCCGCAACGGAGTTGCTCGACGTGACGAACAGAAGCGACGCCACCAGCACCAGCTCGATGATGGGCAGGCAGAAGTGGAACTTTTTGAGCACGCCCACGCGGTTGAACTCGTCGGCATGCCTCACAATGCTGACGAGCAGCACCGACGCCATGCCGGCGGACATCGCCGACACGAGGAACAGGATGGGCAGAAGCGCGTTGTTCCACAACGGGAACGTCTTGCACACGCCCAGCAGGGCGCCCGTGTACATGGCCACGCACAGCGCGAACACCACGCCCACGATGTCGAGCCACACCGGCACGGGCCGCTTCAGGAAATCGAGCAGCACCACCGCAAGCGCCACCACCGTGAAGCCGGCCAAAAACACCACGCCCCAGGTCATCACGGAGCCGAAGTTCGTCAGCAGCAGCGCGAAGCGCAGCGGGTTGTGCAGGCCGCCCTCGGCGTCGAACATGAGCAGCACGAGTCCCACGATGACGACCGCAGGCGCTATCATGTGCCCGATCTTGCGCATCTTGACGGCCTCAGGGTGCTTCCAGCCAAGAAACGCCGAGGTCACGAACGCGCCGCCGCCCAAACCGGCAAGGAACAGGTACCACGCGATGATGGCACCCCAGATAGGTTCAAACGTCATCGTTCATCACCTCACGTAGAAGATTTTCGCTTTGGTCAGATCACCGGCGATGGGCTGCGCGTTCGCAGCGGCGATCTCCTGGGCGATGTCGCTTTCGGGGTCGTCCAAATCACCGAACAGGCGCGCGCCCGTCAGGCACGCCTCCACGCACGAGCACATCCGCGTGCCCGACGTCTCGGCCGACACGGTGCAGAAGCGGCACTTGTCCACCGTGCCCGTCTCCTCGTTGAACACGCGCACCTGGTAGGGGCAGGCGGCCATGCAGTACTTGCAGCCGATGCAGCGCCCATGGTCGACCTGCACGATGCCGTCCGGGCCGAGGTAGGCCGCGCCGGTCGGGCACACCGCGGCGCACGGCGCGTCCTCGCAGTGCATGCACTGCAGCGGAACCGTCTCCACGCGCACGGTGGGGTACGTGCCCGTCTCCTTCTCCTCATAGCGGATGAAGTCCTCGTTGGGCAGAAGGTCGTTTTGACGCTGGCACGCCACGCGGCAGGCGTAGCAGCCGATGCATTTCTTCGTGTTGATGAGCATTCCGTAGCGAGCCATTACGCACCTGCCTTCTTGACCGTGACGATAGCCTCCTGCGTGCACGCGCCACCATAGCCCGGCTCTATGAAAAACGGCACGAAAGCCATCTGGCTCAGACCCACGTTGTGCGCAGTGCGCTGGTCGGGCGAGGTGCAACCGTAGTGGCTGGGAATGTAGAGGGCCTCGGGGTTGATGCGCTGCGTCACCTTCACGCGGACACGGCCCGTGTGCTCCTCGTTGGACACCTCCACCTCGTCGCCGTCGGCGATGCCCAGCTGGGCCGCCTTGTCGGCGTTCATCCACACGCGCTCGAGGTTGTACTTCTTGGTGATCTCCATGAGCGGCTCTATGTTGGCCGTCTGCGTGTGGGTGTGGATGGCCTGCTTGCCGCCGATCACGCGGAACTGGTTGCCGCCTACGGGCTTGGTCCGGGGACTCGTCCACACCGGCACGGCGGACAGCCCAGCTTTCTCGCACGCCTCGCTCGCAAACTGCACCTTGCCCGTGGGCGTCTTCCACTTCACCGCGGCGCCGTAGCCATACTCCTTCTCGGGGAAGCGCGCCGTGCCGCCCGCCTGCCTGAGGCCCTCAAGGGACAAGCCCACCGTGCGCAGCTGCGCGTCGGCCAGCTCGTCCACCGTGAACTGGAAGTACTCGCCCACGCCGCACGCCTCGGCCAGCTCGGAGAAGATCTGGTCCACCGGCTTGGTGTTGGGGTGCACCTTCTCTATCACGCGGTCGCGCAGCGTCACCGCCGGCACCTTGCCGCTCACGAACTCGGGCAGCTCCAAGCGCTCAAGGTAGCTGGTGTCGGGCAGCACGTAATCGGCGAGCATGCACGTCTCACTCATCTGCACGTCAACGGCCACCATCAGATCGAGGTTGGAGAAGCTTTCGGCCAGGTAATCGGGGTTGGCGTAGCCCGCCGCCATGTTCGAGTTGTAGAAGAACAGGCCCTTGACCGCGCCTTCGCGCGCCTTGTCGGCCAGGATGACGTTCACGCCCATGCTGCTCAAGGCAAGCGGATACTCCTCAGAGCCGAGGATCTTCCCCTCGGGCTTCGGCACCGCCGGGAACTTCTCGGCATCCACCTCGCCGGCGGACACGCTGGGAAGGAACAGCGCGCCGCCCTTTTGGTTCCAGCAGCCCAGAAGCGTGTTGAACAGGCACACGGCGCGCGCCGTCTCGCCGGAGTTCGCATACGAGCAGCCGAACGCACCGCGCCAACTGGGTTCGATGGACGCCGCCGGGGCGCACTCCGCGAACCGGACGGCCAAACGCTCGATGGTGGACGCGGGAACGCCCGTGACGCCCTCGGCCCACTGCGGGGTGTGGTCGGCTATGGCCGCCGCCCACTCGTCGAAGCCGATGCCGTTCTCGGCCACGTAGTCTTTGTCGTACAGGCCGTTTTTGATGAGCACGTTGGACATGGCCAGCACAAGCGCCAGGTCGGTGCCGGGGTTGATGGGCACCCACTCGTCGGCGAGCGTGATGGTGTTGTTGCAGCGCGGGTCCACCAGCACGATGTAGGCGCCCTTTTCGCGAGCGCGCTGCAGATCGTGCACCGAGCTGGGGCGGATGGCGTCGGCGTAGCTGCGTCCGATGAACATGGTCATCTTGCTGTTCGCAACGTCGCTTGCGTAGTCGCCCGCACCGATGGCCTGCGTGAACCCGCTGTTCTTCGACAGGTTGCACGCGGCGCCGTGCGTGTACACGTTCGCGCTGCCCAGCGCGTGCATGAAGCGCTTCGTGTAGTAGCTGCCGGAGGGCCGCGGATCCTGCACCATGGCAAGCGCCTCGGGGCCGTTGGAGGAGATGATGGCCTGCACCTTCTCGGCGATCTCGCTGTAGGCCTGCTCCCAGCTGATGGCCTCGAACTCCCCCTTGTCGTTTTTCTTGAGCGGGTCGGTCAGGCGGTCTTCGGAATAGGCGATGGAGGCGTAACCGTACCCGCGGGCGCACAGGGTGCCCTCGCAGTACGGATGGTTGGCGTCGCCGATCATCTTGGTCAGCCTGCCGTCCTCCACATATCCCGTGAAGCCGCACTTGGACGAGCAGGAGTTGCACAGCGAATGCGCCGTGGTCACTTCCCTTCTCCATCCTCCGGCGGCATGCGCCTGCTCCCAAGCGCCGAAGCCCATGTAGCCGGCCGTCGCCGCAAGCCCAACCGCTCCGGCGCTGCCAGCCAGGAAGCTGCGCCTGGTGATAGCGTGTTCTGACATAGCGTGTTCCTCTCTTATATGCATGCGTGAGAACGATTCGTGTTCGGCGCCGCAACGGCCCGGGCAGCGTCCCCGGCCCCGCGCCTCGCGCGGCCCCCGGCCGCGTCCGCGTCGGAAGCCAGCTGCGTTCGGATGCCCACCAGCACATCCACCAAGCCGATGTAGAAGCCCGCGTCCGCGCCCAGCTTCAAAAGCCGCATCCGGTAAGCGGTCAGCCAGGCAAGCCGCTCCGCCAAAAACCGGCGGGCGGCGTCGTGGGCGCCGGAGCGCACCAGCACGGCCGCCAGGTCAAGCTCGAGCGCCAGATGGTCCGGACAGGCCGCAAACTGCAACGGCACATCCATGCCCATACGCTCGACGAGGTCTTTCATGTACCGCGCCGAATCCCCCTGGTACATGCCCGCGCAGCGCGAGAACGGCGACGGCAGCGCTCCGTTCGACCACGTCGCGTACAGCGACTCCACGGGAACCGCCGAATCCGGCAGCCCTCCGGTGAAGTGGCGGGCGGCAAACGCCCGCTTCTCGTCGTACGTCGGCGGCGCGAACAGCGCCTTCACCTCGCCTGCGGAAAGGAACTCCTGCAAGGGGCAGCGCCTGCGCGCACGGCTGATGGGGCTTGCCGGCCCGCCGAGCGCATCGCCATCCTGCAACGCCCTGCGAACGGCGTCCAGAAAGTCGGACCACACCGGCCGCGTCGTCAGCTGAACCCATTCGTCGCGCTCAACGGGAGCGAAGCACGCGGACAGCACCGCGAGCATCTCGTCGCTCTCCATCATCGCCTTGCCTCCTTTCCTGCGATCGTCCCTTCGCCTGTGCGCCCGCCTCTGCGGCGAGCGGGCATGTTCGGCAGGTGCTCCTTACACCTGCACGAGGGTCGTCGTCCTCACAACGCCCTGGTCGATGACCTTCTGGGCGATGTCTTGCCAATCGATGAACTTGATGGCGCCGTTTGGGCACTGCTCGGCGCATCGACCGCACGAGATGCACTTCGTGGACACGCGGGAGCGGCTGTCGATGCGCGGCATGTTCCACGGGCACGCCTGCGCGCACATGCCGCAGCCGATGCAGCGGTCGGTGTCCACCATGCGGGCGCCGTTGTCCTCGCTGGCGTAGATGGCGTGCACCGGGCAGTAGCTCATGCACGCGGCGTCGGCGCACTGCTTGCAATGCTCCACCGTGAACTGGCAGTTGCCGTAGGATCCGTCGCCCACGCCGGGGTTCGTGCCGAAGTTGTAGTTGTCCCACACGCGCACGCGCGCGATGTGCTGGCACACACGGCCGTCGTTTTTCAACGTGCACATCATCTCGCAACGCTGGCAGCCAGAGCAGCGGGCGCGGTCGGTGACGATCATCTTCGTGGGCGTGGTGCGGATCTCGATGCGCCCCGAGGCGATGGATGCGGACGTGACGCCCCACGAGGCCAGCACGCCGCCGGCGACGAGGCCGGCCACGCCGCAGCCGGCCATGGCCAGCACCGTGCGGCGCGTGAAGGTCTTATGCGCGGTCGTCTCCTTGGATGCGGGCGCCGTGCCACCGGTCGCGCCGGTCGCGCTCGCGGATTCGGTTGCCTGATCGTTTTGCTCCTCGGAGGCGTTTTGGTTCAGATGGGAATCTGACATAGCCTGATGCTCCCTCCCTCACATCGGTTTGGTGAGTCTCGTCTTGAAAACGCCGCTCGCACGCGCGCCACGCTTGAGCGCTTCTCCCACGCAACGGACACGCAGTATGGGCCCCGCAGGGAGCGCGCCCTCCCCTCTTTGAGGGGCATTTAGTCGCTGACCAGCAAATTTGTCACATTACCCTCAAAGAGGGTACAGAGGGGAACCATCCTGGACGATACTCGCGGAAGACAAACGCCGTCAGCGCCCGTTGCGCTTCGCGGTTCCCGCGCAACACGGAACCTCACGTATCCTTATCCACAGATTGGGAGAGAAGCAACATGGCTGACGAAACATCGTACGGATGGGCCGGCAAGATCCTCCGCGTCAATCTGAGCACAGGCTCGGTCACGACGCAGCCGACCGACCCCTACAAAGAGTACATCGGCGGCATGGGCCTGGCCAACAAGATCATGTACGACGAGGTGCCCGCCGGCACCGATCCCCTCTCGCCCGAGAACAAGATCGTGTTCGCCGTGGGCCCGCTGACGGCTTCCGGCGTGCCCCTGGCCGGCCGCACCACCATCTGCTCGCTTTCGACGTTCTCGAAGGACCACCTCGTCATCGACGCGCACTGCGGCGGCATGATCGGCGCGAAGATCAAGCTGGCCGGCTGGGACGCCATCGTTTTGGAGGGCGCCTCCGACCATCCGGTCTACCTCAACGTGAAAAACGACGAAGTGACCATCAAGGACGCGAGCGACGTGTGGGGCCTGGGCACCCGCGCCGCCACCGAGGCGCTGTGCCGCAAGGAAAGCGTCAGGGCCTGCGTGGCCACCATCGGCCCGGCGGGCGAGAACCTGCTGCCCTACGCGGTCATCATCAACTCGCGCAACCACTCGGCGGGCGCCGGCGTGGGAGCGGTCATGGGCTCTAAGATGGTGAAGGCCATCGTCGTGGAAGGCGACGGATCGGTGAACGTCAAGGACCCGCAGGCCGTGGCCGACCTGTCCGATTACATGCTGCGCGAGATCATCGGCTCGAACAACAACCATGTGGTGCCCTCCACCCAGCAGGAGTGGGCCGAGTACTACGACAAGGGCTCGCGTTGGACGGCGCGCAAGGGCCTGTACTGGGCGGCCGCCGAGGGCGACCCCATTGAGACGGGCGAGCCGAAGCCGGGCGAGCTCAACACCGTGGGCTACCGCTGCATGAAATCCACGAAGGACCTGGGCGCCGCAGCCGAGAAGTACACCGTCAAGATGAACGGCTGCCACGGCTGCCCCATCCACTGCTATTCCGACCTGCGTGTGGAGGGCACCAAGGAGGCGACGGGTTACGAGACGGCAGGCAACACCTGCGCCGCGAACTTCCCCGTCAGCTCCTACATGGAGGGCTTCCTCAAGATGGGCCTCAAGGACGAGGGCAAAGGCGACCTGTCCGTGCTGTGGGACACCACGACGTCCAACATGATGGACAACCTGGGCATCTGGTGCAACTACGCCCAGCTGTACCGCGACATCGCCTACTGCCACACCGCCGGCGTGTTCAAGCGCGTGCTGTCCGAGGAGGAGTACAACTCCATCCATTGGGAGAAGTTCAACGCCGACGTGGCCGATCCCACCGTCATGGTGGAGATCTTGGAGAAGATTGCACGCAACGACTCGGAGCTGGCCTACGTCGCGCACGGGCCGTACGTGTGGTGCGCGCGCTGGGGCGAGCAAGCTTGGTTCGACAACGCCAAGTCCACGCTGGTCAACTACCGCGGCTGGCCCGTGCACCACTCCATCGAGTGCTTCGGCCAGGTGGGCGCCGTGTACAACATGATGTTCAACCGCGACGACATGATACACTCCGCCGTGAACTTCCAGGGATGCGGCCTGCCCCTTGAGCTGAAACGGGAGATAGCCGCCGAGGTGTGGGGCGGCGAGGACGCGTGCGACCCGGACAAGAACTACACGCCCATGAACGACCACAAGGCGAACTTCGCGTGGTGGTCCATCGTCACCGATGTGCTGCACGACTCGCTCACGCTGTGCAACTGGGTGTGGCCGATGACCATGAGCCCCACGAAGGCCCGCAACTACCGCGGCGACCTTGATCTGGAGGCCAAGTTCTTCAAGGCCGTCACCGGCCAGGAGGTGACCACCGACGACCTGTACAAGGCCGGCGCCAAGATCATGACGCTGCAGCGCGCGAACACGGTGCGCGGCATGACCGACGAAAGCGGCGCCATCGGCTGCAACGACCTGCGTAACGTCCACGACGTGATCACCTCGTGGGCCTTCGACAAAGACCCCGACAAGCAGCCGTTCACGGAGGGCACCGACAAGATGGACCGCGACGACTTCCAGACGGCGCTTGGCATGGTGTACGCGAAGTTCGGCTGGGACGAGCGCCTGGGCTGCCCGACGGGTGCCTGCCTTGACGCATACGGCATGGCCGACGTCAAGGAGGAGCTGGACAGCCTGGGATTGCTGCCGTAGCGAACCGTTTCAACGCCGCAGATCGCGCCCCGCTTCCCCCCTGTCCGCGCGATCTGCCGGCCCTTCTTGCGGCCCCCGGCGCCATCAAGTTGCGCCGGGGGCCTTCTCATGCGCTGGAGCGAAGGCGGAGTTGCGCGCTACATATGGAGATGGCGCTCCACCGCATCCCATTCGGCGAGCGAAGCGGCGTAGGCGGGAGAGAGGAAGTCGGTGGAAAAGAAGTACGCATCGCCGTTCGAAGCGACGGTGCGCTCGATGTCGGGATGATCGTCGGAGGCCCGCACGGCCTCCCACGCTGCGGCGATGTCCTCGTCGGTCATGCGAAACGGCGGGTTCTTCAGGCTCGATGCCGCCAACGGACGCGGGTAGACGCGCGACTCCTCGCGCACGCACTCGACGAACGTGACCATGCGGTCGTCCTCGGCGGCAAGGAACGCCCAACGCGCGTAGGCGTCGGTCATGAAACCGCGATCGTACAGGTAGTAGCTGTGCGCGCCCACGAACGTGGCGATATGCTCGCAATCGATGGGAAGCTCTGCGGCGTCCTCGCCCTCGCCGGTCTCCACCAGCACGTACTCGCCCTCGATCCCCTCCAGGCGATACCCTGCGGGGATGTCCAAGCCGGCAAAGGGGTTGTCGGGGTTATCGGGGTTGTCAAAAGCGTCGGGAGCACCGGGGCCGTCGGCGCCCGCCGCGCCGTCCCCGGCGCCGACTCCGGCCGCATCGTTTTTGGCCTCGGCGGCGCCGCCATCGCCAACCGATCCGCCGCTCGCTTCCCCGCACGATCCCGCATCCTGCGACGCGCGCGCCGGCTTTTCCGGCGCCTCCTTCGGCTCCCCATCCTCGGGACGCAAAAACGCGGGGACGCCCACGGCGCGCGTGGCCGTGCGGAACACGGGCGCAGGCTCGGGCGCGGCGGCGGCAGCGGCCTCGGCCCGCGCGGCCCGATCGTCCTCCACGTGCTCGTAGACCAGCATCTCGAACTCGTCGGACGTCAGATGTGCGGGCACCAGGCCGATCTCGGCCCAGCGAGCGGGCGTGACAAGCCGGCTGTCCGCAGACTGGGCGCGCACGTCGTCGAACACGCGCGCAAGGGCATTGTGCTCGGCAAGCGCACGGGCGCGCGCCTCGGCTTCGCCGTCGGCGTCCGCCGCGCCCGCGACATCCGCAGCGTCCCCCGCGCCCTCCGCAGGCGCGTCACCCTCGGCGTCTCCTTCATCCTCGGCAAGCGCGCCGTCCCCGGCGCCCGTTTCCGCTTCGTCCGCCGCCGGGCCGAATCGCAGCTCGATGCGCGCGTCGCGCAGCGAGCAATGCTCGCACATGGCGCAGGAAAGGGACAGCTCGTCGCACGGCACCACGGCGTCGAGGTCGGCGATCGCGCCGCCGCGGTTGATGATGAAATCTCCGATGAGCGCCCGCACCCCTTCGGCGGCGAAGTACGCGGTGTGGATCTTGTCCCACGGCACGCCGTCAAGCGCCTCTTTCACGTCGTCGGGCCTGATGGCCAAAGCCTCGGCGAACGTCTTGCCCTCCACCATCGAGCACACCACGCTCGCGCACGCCGTCATGGCCAGGCAGCCGCGCGCCTTGAAGCCCGCGCGCACGAACGTCTCCGTCTCGGGGTCGATGACGGCGAACAGGCGCAGCGCAACCTCGCCGCGTTTGGACTTCCCCACCATGCATTGGGCGTTGAACCCCTCGGGTGCGCCGCTGTTCTTGAAATTGGCCACCACCGACAGCAACGTGTCGGAGTACCCCGCCGTGCCGGCCTCCACCTCGGTCTGGTACACGTCGGCAGTGCGGATGACCGCGCGCTCGTCCGGCTCGACGTAGACGTTCCTCGACTCTCCCATGCGTTTGCTCCTTGCCCTCTTGGCAGCCGCCGCTCGCTCTGCGAAGCGGCTTTCTCTCGCCCGCCCCATGGTGCCCGAGCGGATGGGCGCGGCATCCCCTCTTTGAGGATAAACGGAGCGCGCAGGCTCAAATGCTTGTCAACAAAATGAGACTTTCGCACTATACAGACAAAAAATTGACTACAATGGTGCGCTAACATGCCCAAGCCGATTCGAGAGCACGGGAGGGGGAACGGGCTGTGGCGAACCAAGCGCCTCAAACGACCGCGGACGAACCCGAGGACGCGCGACCGCGCCTGGGCGAAGCCGTGCGCTCGCTTCCGCGCTACGCTGCGCTCTGGCCGCTCGTGCTGGGGCTGGCGTTCAGCCGCTCGGGGCTCATCGTGGCCACCTACGGCAGCTACGCGAGCACTGACCAGGGAGTGTTCACCGACGGGGCGATGCTGGCAACGCTCGTGGTGCTGGCCGCGCTCTTCCTGGCGCTGCTGCTCTCCAAACGGACCATCGGCAAGCGCGCCGTCAACCTTGCCGCGCGCACCTGCGTGGCGCTCCAAGCGGTCTGCCTGATCGGGCTTGCCCTGGCAGGGGCGACGAAGCAGAGCGTGGAAATCCAGTTCGCGCTGAGCTCCCTTCACACGCTCGCCTCGTCGGGAGCCATCTTCTACTGGCTGCGCCGGGCGCGCGGCACAAGCACCACGGCGGCCGTCGTGTTCGTGTTCTCCGCGCTCATCGTGAGTGAGGTGGAGATCTACCTCTGCTTGCTGCTGCCGCCCGTCGCCGCCGACCTGACGGCCTTGGCGCTCGTCTGCGTGCAGTACCCCTGCATGCTGTGGGCGCGCGAGCGCGTCCAGCCGTACAAGCTGGCGTCGCCCACCTTGGCGCACGACTACTTCAGCTTCGCGAAGACCGCGATGCAAAGCAAGCAGTTCCTCATGGCCACGGCCATCGGCATAGGGTGCCTCTCCGTGGTCATCGGGCTTTTGCGCGGCTACCCCAGCGGCGAGGCCATCGCGTTCGCGCCGGGCACGCGCGCGGCTTACGGCGCGCTCACCATCGCTTTGTGCGCCACGATCATCGTGCTCGTGCTCATGCGCAAGCAGCACGTCATGACCGTGGGGACGTTTGCCGTCATGGAGCTTCTGGCCTGCCTGGCCCTTGTGATCTACGCGGCGTTTCCCGACATGCTGGACATCGGGGCGGTGTTCACCACCACGCTGAACGCCCTCATGGTGGCGTTCACCTGGTACATCATCATCGCGTTCATGAGCTACGGATGGCGCGACCCCTACTATTACGCCATCGCCGGCTGGCTGGTGTGGCTGGGATGCCGCGCGGTGTCACGCGTGGCCATCATGGAGCTGTACCCCGCCTCAGGCAACGACATGCTCATGAACGCCGTCATGGGCGGGTTCTTGGTGCTGTCGACGCAGGTCGTGTTCGTGCAGTTCCTCGCCATCGCGCTGGACGGCGCCAACGAGCAGAAGCGAAGGAGCGAGCGGCGGCAGGGCGTGGTGTCCGCGCTTATGGCGCTCGACCAAAACGAGAGCATGTCGGAGCTTCGCCAAGCGTCCATGCAGCACAACGCCGAGGAGATGGGCAGGCAGTTTTTGCTTTCCGAACGCGAGGTGGAGGTGCTTGCGCTCTACGCGCTCGGCCACACGCAAAAGCGCGTGGCCGAGGAGCTGTTCATCACGCAGGGCACCGCGCACGCGCACATCAAGCGCATCTACGCGAAGACGGGGCTGCACTCCCGCCAGGAGATCATCGACTACCTCAAGCAGTACGCGTCGTGACCTTGCCGGCGCGGTGCCGCTTGGGAAGAAAGACGGACGAGCAGCGGCCCTGCTATCCCCGATAATCCTCCATAAGGGCCTTGAAGGCGGGCATGGCGCCGGTGATGACGTCGGCCGCCACGCAGTAGCTCACGCGCACCCAGCCGCCCACGCCGAAGCTGTCAGAGGGCACGAGCAAAAGCTCGTGCGCCTTCGCGCGGTCGCTGAACGCCTGCGCGTCGTCCTCGAGCGCGCGCACCCACAGGTAGAACGCGCCCTGCGGCTCCACGAACTCGTAGCCGAGCGCGGCCAGGCCCTCGGTGAGCAGCTTGCGGTTGGCCGCGTAGGACGCCACGTCGCTCGGCTCGTCCACGCACGCGGCTATCACGCGCTGGAACAGCACCGGCGCGCAGATGTAGCCGAGCGCGCGGCCTGCGCCGGCCACGGCGGCCATCACCTGCGCGGCGTTGTCCATAAGGTCGGACACGTACACGTAGCCGATGCGCTCTCCCGGCAGCGAGAGCGACTTCGAATACGAGTAGCACACGAGCGTGCGCGGATACACGCACGGCACGTAGGGCACCTCTATGCCGTCGTAGACGATCTCGCGGTACGGCTCGTCGCTGATGAGGTACAGCTGACGGCCCAACTCGGCCTCCTTGGCGCTCAGCAGCGCAGCCAGCGCCTCCAAGCTCGCGCGCGAGTACACGGCGCCCACCGGGTTGTTGGGCGTGTTGATGATGACGGCGCTCGTCTTGGGGCCGATGGCCGCCGCCAGCGCGTCGATGTCCGGCTGGAAGTCGGGCACGTGCGCGGGCACCTCGACGCAGGTGCAGCCCGCCGTCTCTATCCACACCTTGTACTCGGGGAAGTACGGGCTGATGACGATGACCTCGTCGCCGGGCTCGGTCACGGCCGACACGCTGATGGCGATGGAGGCCGCCGCGCCCACGGTCATGTAGATGTTCTCGGGCGACGCCTCGATGCCGAAGCGGCGGCGGATGCTGTCGGCGATGGTCGCGCGCACCTCGGGCACGCCGCTCGCGGGCGAGTAGCCGTGCAGCGACACGGCCGGCTGCTCCAGCAGCGCGAGCGCGGCGTCCTTCACGGCATCGGGCGCGGGCACGCTCGGGTTGCCGATGCTGAAGTCGAACACGTTCTTATCGCCGATCTCCGCCTTGCGCGCCATGCCGTACGCGAACAACTCGCGAATCGCGCTCGGCTCGTCCCCCAACCCACGCATCCTCTCGTTCACCATGCGGCATCACTCCTCGTCGCCAACCGCCCGCCATGCGGATCCCCGATTTCGTCCGCGAATCAGAGTAGCACAAACGCACCAACACCGTGAGCTTTCCCGCGCAGGCGGCCCGCAAGACCTGCGGCCGAGCGCTCTGGACGCCAGCTTGGACGAAAATCCCCCACCCGCCAGTCATTCGCCGGGCGCATACGCGGCACGCGCGACGTTTCCCGCCTGGTCGGTGACCGTCACCTCGTACGGCTTGCCCCTGATGGACTCGGGGACCTTGAACGCAGCGCCCTTGCCGTCGAACATCGCATCAACCGCTTCCTTCGACCCATCATCGGCAACGAACACGGCTTTCTCCGACAACCCGCTCAAAGCGTCCTGCGCTCGCACGCAATCCTCAGTCGCTTCCTCAACGGTCGGATTCGTCTTGTCTATCTTCACGATAAGATAATCGCCCCAGACGTGACCGCCTGTATTCCCCGTATCGTAGAGACAGGCACGCAATATTTTGCCGACGCCCGACGTCTCCTCCGTCTCCTCGAACGAAAGCGTCCTTTGGTTGAGCGGCGCCTCCCGGTACAGACCGTGCCTGTTCCCAACGGAATCGGGGTACCAATAAGCCTGCAGAGCGAACAAGCGCGGATAGCCTGTCTCTTCGGCGATGTCGACTTCAACGCCCTGGTTCGTCCACAATCCCGAAACGTACGGAGAGCCGTCGGCCTGAGTCGCGCTGAGCGCGGGCACTGGGGCGGAAACCACCTCCTCCCACGTCGAAAGCGAGATAGTATGGGTTCCTCCGTTGCGGGACACGCCGTCTCCCCAGCTCTCGAGGATATGCCAGTTGCCCCAGCACACCCTCTGGTCGCTTCCCCGCGGCATGTACACCGTATCGACCAAATTCCAATCCTTGTCCCATGTACGCACGATGAGGTCCACGTTGCCCGCCACGTGGTAGTTGCTGTAGCCAAGGATCTGCAAAACGCCCTCCCACAACACCGTGACATGATGAACCGTCCCGCCCTTATCGCTACCGGCAACCTGCTGGCCGTCGACGTACAGGGCGAACGGCCTGCCGCCCACGCTCCAGTCCTCGGCGACGTAGGGAATGGCCGACCCGTTGAAGTTGGCTCCTGCGGATCCCTGCTTGTAGCCGGAATAGAACTGGTAGGCCGTAGGCTGGTTGGTGAGAGTGGCATGCCAATTGAACCCCTTGCCATCCTGCGATCCGGTAACCGTCGCCTTGGCGGTTCCGAAGCTGGGGCCGGACACTTCCACCGCGTAGGAAACCGTTGTGGTATGGTCGTAGCGGCTCGTATCTTCGCCCAATGCGGGATTGCAGCCGATAACGGCGTCGATAAGACGCTGGCCGGGAAAGTCGGCTGCGACCATGCCCGTTTTGTTGGCGACCCTTCCGCTTTCGATCAGATCGGCGAACATAGTGTTCATGCCCTCGAACGCAATGCTCGACAACGCCCCCAGCTGCCCGACGCGCGGAAATTCAGGGTAATACGACGCAAAAGCAGGCTCCGTCAGCCCGGTGAGCAGCCGTGGAGCACCTGTCTGCGGACTCGAATGCCCGCTGGCGGCAAAATAGGGCATGACCCCGGCGGACCCCGCGCTCAGATGGTTCAGGGCCAACTTGCCCGAAGTCCGGTCCGCCTCCAAGGCATGAGCTTTCACTTTCTCCCATTTGCCATACAAATCCCAGTTCGTTCCCAGGTTGTAATGATCCTGGACAAACACGTTGCGGTAGTTGATCCCGTAGTCGTTAAGCGACAGCACATCGGAAAGAAGGACGAGCTTGCCCCTGACGTCTCCCAACAAAGGATCACCGCTTCCGTCGGATTTCCAGAACAGGTCGCTGTGGCGCTGATAGTACCTGCTGAACACGTCCCTCATGTGCCGATCCGACGCGCTGCTCTGCTCCTGTTTGAAACGCATGACGACAGTCTCCCCAGGATGCGCGGTCAAAAACTCCCGCACCATCCTCAAGACGTCCTCGAAGTCGTACCCGAGGTACACCGGCCCGTGATGCAGGGGAAACCCGCTATCCGTATGCTTCGCGCGGATGTCGATGTAGCGTATTCCGCTGTTGAGCTGCGCAGTCAAATCCATCGTCTGCGTGCGGACATTGTCGGGGAAGCTCAAATCGTCGCGATACGCCATGGAATCGTGCGTGCCCGGCAGCGACAGCTCGCTCAAGCGAAGGTCGTCGGGCAACTCGGCCATCCAGTCTGAGCGCCCCGTAGCCTGCGAGGTCTCGTGCCAGTACGCAGTGTCGTAATGCGCGTGCGCCTCCTCGACAAAGGCCATAGGCAAAGCCAAAACGCACAGAAAAACGGCAACGACCATCCCCTCTCTCGCGATTCCCCTCATCCGCCGTTCCTTTCTATCGTTCGTTGCTTCGGAGGCAGCCTCGCTGCGCACAGCGATTGTTTCAGGCTACCGCACGCAGCGCCGACCACCCGAAGCGCAACGGCTTTGGAAACGCGGAATTTTTGGGTGTTGGGGATTCGCCTCAATCGCAATGCTTTGCCAGCGATGCGACGGCACGCAAGCTCATCGCGCGCCGGAGGCGACCTCGCCCAGGCTGACTATCTTCTCGCGCAGCTCCGAGCATGCCTGGAACACGAACGCCTTGCCCTGGCGCCCCTTGACCAGGTACCCCTTGCGCTCCAACTCCAGGAAGTCGTTGCGCGCCGTTGCGTAGGCCACCTTGAACGTGCGCTGGTGGGAGGCTATGCGCAGCAAGGCGTCAGGCTCCCTGCACAGCGCGGACAGGATGGATTTCTGCCGATCGTTCAGGTCCGCGCCGAAGGTGCGCCCTATGAGGTCGTTGAGCCGCCGCAACTGCTCCACGGACGCCTTCAAGCGGTCAAGCTCTTCCAGATACAGCTTGATGTAGGTGGTGAAGTACGAGGTGAAGTCGAAGCCGAAGCCGTAATCGATCGACCAATTGTCGAACACGGCCTTCATGCGCGGCGTGTTCAGCTCGCCGAACGGGTAGTAGCCGACCGGCAGCCAGCTGAGCACCGGATAGCCCCACTTGATGGCCATGACGTTGCGCAGCAAAACCCCCACCAGGGAGTTCAGGCACGGGAACACGTCGAAGTTCCAAAAGAACCACGACGCGTTCACGATGCGCAGGACAGGGCCGAAGCGAAACTCCTCGTCGTCTTGCCGGGAGCGCCGGCAAACGGCGTCGATGGCGGCCGCCGAGGTGGGCGGCGAGATGCGCTCGTCAAGCGGGCACACGTCCGGCCGCCGGGGGATGGCGTCCGCGTCCACGCCCTCGGTCAGACGGTAGTACAGCGTCTCTATGAGGCCGTGCGACACCTCGTAGCGCGCAAGCGAGTCGGCGTCGCTGCTGACTTCGAAGTAGTTGCCCACCACCCGCTCGATGTCGTTGCAGGCGGGGCTTCCCAGGAATATCTCGTGGATGCGCTCATCGGGCACACAGATTCCCTCGGTTTCCAGGGCGCGCGCCAACGTCCGCTCGATGAACCGCGTCACGAACGGCGAGCCTTTGAGCGAGGCGAGGGCCTCGTCCAGCGGAAACCCGGCCATGCACTGCATCTCGAGCATTTTGGAGTCGAACGACAAAACGCTCGTGGTCACAAACCAGCAGTCCGCGCTGCGGTACGGGTCATCGGGCACGAAGATGGCCGCCTGCTTGCGGATGGCCGTCAAGATGAGCCAGATCTCCTCCTTCGTGTATCCTTCCGGCAGCTCGTAGCCGTCAAGGTCCTCGAACAGCAGCAGGCCCCTGTCCACCACGGTGCGCAGACGGTAGAAGCACGGATCGCTCATAAGCTCCACGATGTCCTTGGTTGCGCAGCGCGCCATCGTCCCTCCCTCGCCGTGCATGTTCTATCGGTTTCTGGTAAGTATACTATTGAAAATCGATGGAATAAGTATTTACTTTTTAGATATTGATACTTTGTTTCAGAGGCCGTATAGTGCCTTCAAGGCAGAGTTCGCGAAATGCCCGATCGTCACCGGACGGTGCCTCCTTGTTCGGGCTGTTTCCGCCCTTTGGCCGCGCGGGCCCGCGACACCCCGCAGCGCATGGCACTCCGCCTTCGGACAGAACCCGCTTGGGTTCTGTTTTCGTTTCGGGCGGGGTTTCGGAATTCCCAAGCGCATCGTCGCCTCCTAAGACGCGCCTCGGACAACAGGGCGGAGATGCGCCCTTGAAACGCAAGGCGCCCGGCCGCGCGTGCGGGCCGGGCGCCTTCGGGCGGTTCGCGCAAGCGACGCAGCCGCCTTTAATCCTGCTTGACCACCAAAACGTCGCAGCGCATGTTGCGGATCAGGAACGTGGACACGCTGCCCACGAACACGTATTTGATGTTGGACAGGCCGCGCTCGCCGCAAATAACCAGGTCGGGATCGAGCGGTTCCACCAACTGCTTGGCCAGCGTGTCGGTGATGCGGCCGGCGCGCACCGCGAGTTCGACGGAGGGGATGTTCTTGTTGCCGCGCGCCTCGACAAACAGGTCCGCCAGCTCCTCCCCGATGCGCTTTTCCCCCTCCACGCACAAAGCCTCGAAATCAACCCCCGACGCCTCGTAGGGCACCGAGTCTATCACGTGGCCGAACACCAGCTCGGCATGGTTGTCCGCCGCCAACGCGATGGCGCGCTCGGCCACCGCCTTCTGCGTAGAGGCCCCGTCAAGCGCTGCGAAAATACGCGTGTACCGCTGTGCCATGTCCGCTCCTTTCGTCGGCCGGCAGCCTTGTGCCGCCGCGTGCTTTCCCTATTGTACCGCAGCGTCGCCCCCGCGAAGGAGGCGACGCCGCGAAACGGGGAGGGGGAAAGGAATCGTCACAGAGCGCGCGCGGCAAGGTTGGCCGACGCTATGGCCTCGGCGATGTTGTACGGGTCGGCGCAATCGCCCACCGCCGTCACCTTGACGCCGGACAGGCTGTCGGCCAGCTCCGTGTTCGGCAGCTCGTCGCGCATGTCCACAAGCGCGTCGCAGGGCAGGGTCACGTCCACGCCCGCTCCGCTCTTGACCACTATCTGGCCGTCGCCGACCTCGGCCACCTCGGCCGAGGTCCAGATGCGCGTGCCGCAAGCCGTGATGGCCGTCTCCACGAAGTCGCGCATGTTGACCGAATGGCCCTTCTCGAACGCCTCAAGCGGGTCGGGCGTGACGATGGACACGTTCTTGCCAAGCGACAGCAAATACACCGCCACGTCCACCGCTTGGCAGTTGCTGCCGAGCACCGTCACGTTGTCGCCCACCTCGGCGCCCACCACGTTCTCGAGCGCAAGCACCTGCGTGCCCGCCGTCGCCTCGAACGCGGCTTCCGCGCGCTTGGCGCCCACGGCCACGATCACCGCGTCGGGCGCCTCCTGCTCCACGAGCGCGGCGTCAACCTCGGTGCCCATGACCACGTTCACGCCGCTCACCTCAAGCTGCCTGGCCAGGTAGCTTTTCAGACGGCCGAGGTTCTCATGCGGGCCCTTGACGGCCTCCGCAGCCGTAAGCTGGCCGCCCAGGCTCTTGCTCTTCTCGTACAGCGTCACCGAGCAGCCGCGCTCGGCCGCCACGCGCGCCGCTTCCATGCCGGCAGGGCCGCCGCCCACCACCAGGACCTTCTTCTCGCCCTCCACGGGTGCGGGCGTCCACCCTTCGGGCATGGATTCGCCGTACGCGCGCCAGTTGGCGGCGTTCACGCGGCAGTGCTCCATGAGCGTGCCCGCCTTGTCGGGGTCGTAGAAGCAATGCAGGCACCTCGTGCAGGGCGCGATCTCGTCAATGCGGCCCTCGCGCAGCTTGCTCACGTACGCGGGGTCCACGCACAGCGGGCGGTTCATGACCAAAAAGTCCAGCTTGCCCTCGGCGATGGCCGCCTCGAAGTAGTCGGGCGCCTGCGCCGGGTCCATGTAGGTGGCCGCGCCCACCGGGATGGACACCGCGCTTTTGATCTCGGCCGCCACGTCTATCATGAGGCCGCAACCGGAATGGTCGGCGCGCAGCTTGCCCTGGAAGTGGCGCGAGAAGTCGAAGCGCCCGCCGAACCCGGTTGCGCCCTCCAGGCCCCGCACCGCGAAGTACAGGTCGCTCGCGAACTGGGCGATGTGCTGACCGGCCGGCCCCAGGCGCACGTGCAGGCTGTCCGCGCCCGCCTCCTCGAGGATCTTCGCGATGGCCTTGTTCTCCTCGATGGTGGTGTAGAGCGAGTCCGCGCCAAGTTGCTTGTCGTTGCACTCCACGCCGTTGATGAGCACCTGCACCGCGAAATCTTGCCCGCACGCCTCCTTGACGCCCCTGATCACCTCCACGGCGAAGCGGGTGCGGTTCTCAATGGACTGCGGGCCGTACTCGTCGGTGCGGTTGTTGCGCGCCCGAGAGAGGAACGACTGCCCCACGTTGTTCGCGGCGAAGTTCAGCTCGAAGGCGTCAAAGCCGTCGTCGTGCAGGCGCTTCGCTATGCCGACGATCGTCTGCTCCCACGACCGCACCTCGTCGGTGGAATAGTTTCCCAGGAAGGGCTCCTCGAAATCAAGCGGGCCGATGGCCGAACCCATGGTGTCGAACTGGTAGCCCACGTGCGCGCCGGCGGCGTGCAGGCGTTCGAGCAAGCCCTTCACGTCGTAGGCGGCGTAGTCCTGCTTGAGGGGGCTTGCGGTGAGCTCCCAGATGTTGGCGAAGTCCTCCACCCAGATCATCTCGACGCCGCCCTGCGCCATGCGCTCGTAGTAGCCGATGTACTCGTCCGGATTGCCCTTCATGAACGCCAGCTGGAACGCGGCTGACTTCACCATGCGGTGGCTGAGTTCGATGCCGCCAAGCTTCCAGCCGCTGAACAGCGCCGACGACGCGAAGTCGGCAATGGAGTTGGCGGTGTAGTCGTAATCTTGCGGATTGAGGGCGCCTGTGTTGCCGGCCGTTGCGCCCTGGGCGCTCCCCCCGTTCGCGGATGCGGCCTCGCCGTCGGCCGCACCGCCAGCCGACCTCGTGGCGGGAGCGCACCCGGCCAAGCCGAACGCCCCAGCGCCCACGGCGCCCGCCGCAAGACCCTGTAGGAAGTTCCTGCGCGAGATGCCCGATGATTGCGTCATATCTGCCTCCTTGGTTCGCGGTTTCCCCTTGCCGCCATGAAACCATGCCGCACCGGATTGGCGGGAGAAAGAAAGCGAAGCGCCCCCGTCACGGTTCGTTGCAGGGAGCGCACCGTTTGGAGGGAGGGCGCTATAATGGCAGGCGGGGACAGGCCGCACAGGCGGCCGCGACCGTTGTTCCGTTGTTCGAGGGGGTCTCATGGACGTGAACAGCCTGCACTGCTTCCGCCTTGCCTACGAGAGCGGAAGCGTCAGCCAAGCGGCGAAGCGGGCGTTTCTCACCCGCCAGGGAATGAGCCAGACGCTCAAAGGGCTTGAAGCGGATCTGGGCCGCACGCTGTTCGTGCGCACGCCCCAGGGGCTTGAGCCCACGCCGACGGCCGATCTTGTGTACCCGAAGGCCGTTGACCTGCTGGGCAGCTACGAAGCCATCCGCGCCATATGCTCCGCCGAGGACCCCGTCTGCGAACCGGTGCGCATGAGCATGTCGCTGGGCGCGCTCGACTCCGTTCCGTTCGACCGACTCGTGGAGGAGTTCCGCGCCGACCACCCGGGGGTGCGGCTGGAGCTTGACATCGTGGAGCCCGTCATCGCCGAGCGGTGCGTGGCGGAGGGCGGCGAGGACGTGGCCTTCATTGTGGGGAACCTGGAGGGGCCGCGCACCCGCTGCACGCGCCTGTGCGACATCCCCCTGCACGTGGCCGTCCACGAGTCGCTGCTTCCCCGCGAAGACCGGCACACCCTGGCCAGCCTGCGGGGACTCACCTGGTTCGGCCTCTCCGAGAGCTTTCCTTTGGACGAGGCCATCATGGACCTGGCCCGCACGCGCGGGCTTGATCTGTCCATGTCGTTTGACTGGCACGACTACCATCTCATCCTCGACCAGGTGCGGCAGCGCAGGGGCGCATGCGTCATCCCCCGCCATCGCGTCCCTGCGTTCTGCACGGACGGCATCGTGGCCATCCCCTTCGACGGCGAGCCATGCACCTGGCCCCTCAACGCCCTCACCCCGCGCAACCGCCCGGTTTCCGCCGCGGCGCGCACCGTCCTTGACTGGTTCTCGGAGCGCCTGCAACGCGAAGCGTGAAGACGCCCGACCGGGGGCATTGGATCGACATTGGGTCCGCGTTGGATTGACGCTTGATCCGCGCAAGATCCGCATGGAAGGCGCGTCGGTTTCGCGCGGCTTTCCGGCGAACCTTCGTGGATTGTTCCGCTGGACGGATGGCCGTATACTGAACGCGTGCGATGCGGAGGAGGCGACCATGAAGAAGATGCAGATCGTGCTCGACGAGGAGAAGGTGCGCCGCGAGGGAGTGCACGACCTTGCCAAGATGCAGGCCTTCGTCGACGAGATCCTTGTGGACGAAGGGAAGCTGGTGAAGGGAGAGGACGGATTCTACTACCCCAACGACTACGAGGACGGCTTCGTCGCATTCATGAGCTCGGCACTTATCCTCAACGATCAGGATTGGTTTCTCGATAATGTGGACACATGGCTCTGGTACAACAGCGACGATTACCCGGAGGAGTCCTGCGTCGAGGACGCGAAAGAATTCTTCCTCCGCAACCGCAGAAAGTCGGTCTGATATGAACCGTCCGAAGCGACCGACGAAACATCACAAAGCCATCAATTTCGATCTGCGCACAAGCGAGCTACGAAAAACGTTCGGCGAATCCGGCCGCCGTAAAGCCTACCGACAGATCGGCGCATATCTTTCAAAACGAGGGTTCGAGCACCGGCAAGGATCCGGCTACCGTTCGACCTCCGCACTCACCGATCTCGAAGCGATCGTTCTAGCATCGCATTTGTACGAAACGCACGACTGGCTCTTCGACTGCGCAGGCGCCTTCGACGTCACCAATATCGGCGAGGAGTACGACATGGACGCCATCGTGCGCCGGCGCGCCCGACGCCTGCGCCGCCAAAGCCGCAGTTGACGCGCATCCTGGCCGCCAGCCTCCATCGACACCGTAATCGCAAGCACCTCGCAGCCGCAAGCGCCCGCACGCCACCGCCTAGCTCGTCGCCAGAAGCACCGTGCCGATGCACAGCAGCAAAACGTACGTGAGGCGCAGAAACTTCTCCTGGCTGATGCGCTTTTGCAGCTTGTTGCCCAAAAACGTGGCCACCACGGCCAACGGAACGCACATCGCCACCATCTGCAGCACGTCTCCCGTGAAATGCCCCTGCCGAACCGCGATGAGCGCGTAAACGAGGTTGAGCACGCCCCACGTGGCCGAAAGCGTGATGCGGAACTGCTGGCGGTCGCGCAGCTTCTGCACCGCGTAGATGACCAGCAACGCGCCACCCGACACGAACATGCCCTGAATAAGCCCGGCCAGCGCGAGCACCGCCCACAGCGCCCACTCGGGCAAGAACTTCTG
This sequence comes from Candidatus Rubneribacter avistercoris, assembly GCA_019115845.1. GTDB lineage: Bacteria > Actinomycetota > Coriobacteriia > Coriobacteriales > Eggerthellaceae > Rubneribacter > Rubneribacter avistercoris. Next base: position 26,736 of record DXCU01000057.1, read on the forward strand.
CTGGCGCACCAGCAGGTTCTTCAACCCGATGGCGATGATGACCGCCCCGTACACCTTCAACAGCACGTGCAGCGGCATGAGCGTGTCCAGCCAAATGCCCACCACCATGAACACCATCATCGTGCCCACGATCTTGCCCAGCTCCCGCCACTGGATGTCGCGCCAGTTGAGCGCAGCCAGAAGCCCGCATGCGAAAAACCCCATGGCGTTGAGGATGGCCACGGTTGGCGCCAGCCCCAAAAGCGTCGTGCCCACCGGCATGGCGAAGATGTTGCCGGCGAATCCCGTGATGGCTTGTACCGTATAGGCGAAGAAGAACGCCGCCAAGAAGAGTGCTTTTTCCATATGTGCTACAATCGGTCCCTACCCTTAAACGAACAATTCATCAGTGTAGCATCACCCGATGCGTCCACGTGCCACAGAACGGATCGACATGGCGGGATTCACCATCACCATCGCGGGCGACTCGGCCCTCAACCTCGAGTTCGCCAGCAGCATCTCCGCGGAAACGAGCGCTCGCATCCGCCTGGCCGCCGAAAGCCTCTCCGCCGACCCTATCGACGGCATCACCGAACTGGTGCCCACGTTCTGCTCGCTCATGGTGTACTACAACCCGCTCACCGTCACCTTCGACGAGTTGTCGGCCAAGCTGCGCGGCAAGCTGCGCGACGTGGGCGACGCCGATCTTTCCGTGCGCAAGATCGTGCCCATCCCCGTGTGCTACGGCGACGACTTCGGCCCCGACCTACCCACAGTGGCCGCGCACGCGGGCCTGACCGAGGACGAGGTGGTGGCCCTCCACACCGGCCGCGACTATCTCATAGACATGCTGGGCTTCTTGCCGGGCTTCGCCTACCTGGGAGGATTGGACGCGCGGCTGCACACCCCGCGCCTGGCCGTACCGCGCACGCGCATCGAACCGGGCAGCGTGGGCATCGGCGGCGCGCAGACGGGCATCTACCCGCTGGCCTCGCCCGGCGGTTGGCAGATCATCGGCCGCACGCCGCTCAAGCCCTACGATCCCGACCGCGCCGAACCCATCCTGTACGCGGCCGGCGAGTACCTGCGCTTCGTGCCCATCACGCCGGAGGAGTACGCGGCCATCGAGGCGCAGCTGGCCGCCGGCACCTACTCGTACGGCATCTTCGTGGAGGGCGAGTAACATGGGCTTTGTCGTGAAGAAACCCGGCGTCATCACCACCGTCCAGGACGGCGGCCGCTTCGGCTACCAGGGAAGCGGCTTCTCCACGAACGGCGTCATGGACCGGCGTGCCTACCGTATAGCGAACCTTTTGGTGGAAAACGACCCGAACGATCCCGTCCTGGAGTTCGCCCTGGCAGGCCCCACTGTCCGCTTCACCACGAACACCATCTTCGCCATCACCGGCGGGGACTTCTCGCCCACCTTGGACGGCCAGCCCGTGCCCGCGTACGCGGCCATCATGGCGCGGCGCGGATCCATCCTGCGCTTCAAGGCGTCGCGAATCGGCTGCTACGGCTACCTGGCCATCGCCGGGGGCGGCGTGCAGGTGCCCAAGGTCATGGGCAGCCGCTCCACCAACCTCAAATGCGAGTTCGGCGGCTGGCGCGGCGGACCCCTCTCGCCCGGCGACTACCTGCCGTTTTCCACCAAGAGCATGGACTTCCTGCCCAACTTAGGGTCGCATCGCATCGACGGCGATGACGAGTTCTACCAGTTCGACCGCAGCGAGATCACCGTGCGCGTGGTGCCGGGCCCGCAGGAGGACATGTTCACGGACCGGGGCGTCGAAACGTTCTACAGCCAGCCCTTCACCGTCACCCCGAAGTGCGACCGCATGGGATACCGCCTGGACGGCCCTGAAATAGAGACGAAGAGCGGATCGGACATCATCTCCGACGGCATAGCGTTCGGCGCCGTGCAGGTGCCCTCGCACGGACGGCCCATCATTATGCTGGCCGACCGGCAAACCACCGGCGGCTACGCCAAGATCGGCACCGTCGCCACCGTGGACATCCCTCGGCTCGTGCAGCGCGCACCGGGGAGCAAAGTGCGATTCCAGCCCGTCTCGGTGCAGGAGGCCCAGCGGCTTTTGCGCGAGGAGGCGCAGCTGTTCGAGCAGCTGGCGCTCAAAGTGCGCAGGCCCAGCGCCGACGGCATCTCGCCGCGCCGCACAGCCCGCCGCCTGGCCCCCATCCTGGAAGAGCAGGCGCGCCGCTGCCAAGCCGACACCCTCTGGATCAACCGGGCAAGCCGCGCCGAACGCGTGGGCAACCGCAACGACTTGAAGCCCCGCCCGTCCGAACCCAAAGCGTCGCATCCGCCCACAACAGGCCAGACGCACCCACCAAAACCCGGCGCGCAGCGCCCATCCGCAGCCGACGCGCCGCATCCGCCCGAATCCGGCGCGCAGCATCCCAGCACCCCGACGGCACGAGCGAACGAAACACGCGAGGAGACAGCATGAACACGAACGCCATCGAAGAACTGATCGCCATCATGGACAAGGCCGAGCTCACGGCCCTGCGCGTGGACGATGGCGAGCTCAAGATAGAGCTTGAACGCAACCACGGCCCCCTCTCGCCCTCGGCGCTGCCCCTCATGGCCGACCGCGTGAGCGCGCTTCTGGCCGGCAAGACCGAAAGCCACGAGGCGGCGGCGGTGGAAAGCAGCGACGACGACCAGTCCGTCTTGGTACGCAGCCCCATGGTGGGCATGTTCTACGTGGCGCCCAGCCCTGATGAGGACCCCTTCGTCAAAATCGGGCAGGAGGTGCTCTCCGGCCAGACGCTCGCCATCGTGGAGGCCATGAAGATGATGAACGAGATCACGGCCCCCGCCCCCGGCGTGGTGGTGGAGGTGCTGGCGGCCAACGGCACGCAGGTGGAATACGATCAGCCGTTGTTCCGCATCGCCACCGCCGTCGGCGAGCACGCGTAAGGCGGCGCGCGCCATGTTCGAGAAAATCCTCATCGCCAACCGTGGCGAGATAGCCGTCCGCATCATCCGCGCCTGCCGCGCCATGGGCATCCAGACGGTGGCCGTGTACTCCACGGCCGACAAGCACTCGTTGCACGTGTACCTGGCCGACGAGAGCGTGTGCATCGGCCCGCCGGCCGCGCGCGACTCCTACCTCAACATCGCCGCCATTTTGTCGGCGGCGAAGGGCATGGGCGCGCAAGCCATCCACCCCGGTTACGGCTTCCTCTCCGAAAACTCCACCTTCGCCAAGCTCTGCCGCGACAACGACATCGTGTTCATCGGCCCCTCTCCGGAGGTCATCGACCGTATGGGCAACAAGAGCCAGGCCCGCAAGACCATGATGGAGGCCGGTGTGCCCGTGGTGCCCGGCACGAAAGACCCCGTGCACACCTCCGACGAGGCGTTGGAAGTGGCGCGCGGCATCGGCTGGCCCATCATGATCAAGGCCAGCTCGGGCGGCGGCGGCAAAGGCATGCGCGTGAGCCTGGACGAGCGCGATTTCGCCGAGCAGTTTTCCATCGCCCAGCGCGAGAGCGTGAGCGCCTTCGGCGACAACACCATGTACCTTGAGCGCTGCGTCATGAATCCGCGGCACGTGGAGGTGCAGGTCATCGCCGACACCTACGGCACCGTGGTGGCGCTGGGCGAGCGCGACTGCTCCGTGCAGCGCAACCACCAGAAGATGATCGAGGAAAGCCCCTCGCCCGTGCTCACCTACGAGGTGCGCGCCCGCATGATGGACGACGCCGTGCGCGCCGCGCAAGCTGTGGGCTACACCTCGGCCGGCACCATCGAGTTTTTGCTGGACGACCAGCTGAACTACTACTTCATGGAGATGAACACGCGCATCCAGGTGGAGCACCCCGTCACTGAAATGGTCACGGGCACCGACCTTGTGCAGGAAATGATCCGCGTGGCGGCGGGCGATCCGCTCACGTTCACCCAGGAAAGCATCACCTACCGCGGACATGCCATCGAGTGCCGCGTGAACGCCGAGCAGCCCGAACGCGGTTTTTTGCCCTCGCCCGGCACCATCTCGCAGATGCACCTGCCCGGCGGCAACGGCGTGCGCGTGGACACCGCCGCCTACGACGGTTACGAGGTGTCGCCCTACTACGATTCCATGATTGCAAAAATCATCGTCCACGGCCGCGACCGCACCGAGGCCATCGCCAAAATGCGCACCGCCCTGGAGGAAATGGTGGTGGTAGGAGTGAATACCAACCTCGACTTTCAGTACGCCATCTTGGAAAACGACACCTTCGCCGCCGGCACCGCCGACACCAGCTTCATAGAACGCTTCCTCAAAGGCGAGGTGTAGGGAGGGCACGGTTCGCGCCCAATTCGCTTGGCCGCCCCCGATCCTCACCTTCACCCTTTTGTCGGGGACGGTCTTGCTGGAAAAGCGGCCAGTGTTGACAACCCTCTCCAGGCTTCCTATTATGTACGGTAAAACACCGTACATAATAGGAGGAGCGCCATGGCCACGCAAACCCTGAACCTGAAAAGCAGCCGCCTCGATTTACGGATGACGGACGAGCAGAAGCGCCAGATCGAGCGCGCGGCGGACATCAGCGGAGCATCCGTCTCCCAATGGTCCGTGATGCACCTCATGGAGGCGGCCCGTCGCGACATAGCCGAGCACGAGAGCATGATCCTTTCGGAGAAGTCCTTCGACGCATTTCTGGAAGCCCTCGAGAGCGCCCCCGACCCCCGTTTCGCCGAGTTCGTTGCCGAGCCGGCCAGCTGGAAGTTCTGATGAGGAGCATCGAGGTTGAGCCGCCTCGGCCCATTGAGGAGGGCGACGACATATCCGGTTTTCGCAGCGGCGTCGAGAAAGTGGACGCCTGGCTTAAGGATCGGGCGATGGGCGCACGCTCGGCCGGGTCGGCCGTCGTCTACGTCACCCTGCATAAGGGAAGGGTTGTGGGCTATTACAGCCTGAGCGCCCAGTCAATCACGCGCAAGCGGGCCATGGGGTGGCTTGGGCGCAACTCTCCCGACCAAATACCCGTCATCCTCTTAGGGATGCTCGGCGTGGACACCGAATACCAGGGTATCGGCCTCGGGACGGCGCTTCTTCGGGACGCTTCGCGGCGGGCGCTGCGCGTTTCGCAGCAGGTGGGCGCACGGGCGCTCGTCGTCGATCCCATTGACGAGAGCGCGGCGGGTTTCTACCGGACGGCGGGTTTCCGCGAGATACCGGGAACTTCCCGGATGTACGCGAAGCTGGCGCATCCGGAGCCTGAAATGGAAACAGGGGAAACAACTTTTTGAAATCGCTTCCTCCACCGCACCGCCCCCAACCCGAACGTGCGACAATGGGCACGCATTCAAGAGAAGGAGCCTGACATGACGAACACCCCTGCCCCCGCAAAGCCCGAAGGCGTTGCCGACGACGTGTGGGCGCAGATGTTAGCCGCATCGCCCGCCGAGGCGCGCCGGATCATTCGCACAGGCGCGTTCGCGGCGCCGACGAGCGGATTGTGCCCCGGCTATGCGCAGGCGAACCTCATCGTGCTGCCGCGCGAACAGGCCTACGACTTTTTACTGTTTGCCCAGCGCAACCCCAAACCGTGCCCGCTGCTCGAGGTCACCGACACGGGCGCGCGCGAAACCTCCATCTGCGCAACAGACTGCGACATTGCCACCGACTTCCCGCGCTACCGCATCTACGAGCACGGCGAACTGGTGGCCGAGGTGGATAACGTTGCGAGTTGCTGGCGCGACGATTTGGTGTCGTTCGTTATCGGATGCTCGTTCTCGTTTGAAAGCGAACTCATAGAAGCCGGCATCGAAATCCGCCACAACACCTTGGGCTGCAACGTGCCCATGTACCTCACGGGCGTGCCATGTGTGCCCGCTGGCAGCATGTCCGGCAACATGGTCATGTCCATGCGCCCCATCCCCGCAGACCAGGTGGTGAAAGCGGTGCAACTCTCCGGCGCTATCCCCAAGGTGCACGGCGCGCCCCTGCACATCGGCGACCCGGCGGCCATCGGCGTGCGCGATCTGGCGCATCCCGAGTTCGGCGACCCGGTGGACGTCCGCGAGGGCGAGGTGCCTGTGTTTTGGGCCTGCGGCGTCACGCCCCAATCCGTCGTCATGAACAGCAAGCCGCCCTTCGCCATCACCCACGCTCCCGGCTGCATGCTCATCACCGACACGAAGAACATCGACCTCAAGGAATAATCAAGCGGCACATAAATCAGGGGGGGGGGGGGCAACACGCCCCCTCTTTTCCCTCTGCGTGACAAGAATTTGGAATGAAATCCAAATTCTTGTCACTATTCTCAAAAATTTGGAATAGAATCCAAATGCAATACCAAACAGAAAGGCTTCCATGAACCCTATAGCTCGCCCCGCTTACCTCGATTGGCTCACCCGATGGCGTGATAAAGACGTCATCAAGGTGGTGTCGGGCGTGCGTCGTTGCGGCAAATCAACATTGCTCGAACTGTTTCAAGCGCACCTACTGGCCAAGGGCGTCAGGCCAGACCGCATCATCAGCATCAACTTCGAGAGCATCGAGAACGAGCGCCTTACGGACCACCGTGCGCTCTACAACCACGTGGCAGCGAACCTTGCCCCCGGCCAAACCACCTATGTGTTCCTTGACGAAATCCAACAGGTCGGCCACTTCGAACGCGCCGTGGATGCGCTGTTTGTCCTCGACGGCTGCGATTTGTACCTTACCGGGTCGAATGCCTACCTCATGTCGAGCGAATTGGGAACCTTGCTGTCAGGGCGCTACGTGGAGCTCAAAATGCTCCCGCTTTCGTTCGCGGAATTCGCAGACGGCATCGAACGCATAACCCCCGGGCTTTCCAACGCCGAAAAATTTGAGCGCTACGTGCGCAACGGCTCTCTTCCCTACACCGTTGCACTTGCCGACGACGAGCGGAACATCCGCGAATACCTTGACGACGTATACCATTCCATCCTGCTCAAAGACGTGGTAGAGCGTTTCAAAATAACGGAAGTCGCTACCCTTGAACGCATCGCGCGGTTTCTTTCAGGCAACATTGGAAGCCTTGTTTCCACGCGGAACATCGTCAATACGCTGAAATCGAGCGGCCGCAGCGCCGACCAGAAAACCGTGGATAAGTATGTGCGCGGCCTTACCGAAAGCCTGCTGTTTTACGAAGTACCCCGCTGGAACATCAAGGGGAAAGACGTGCTCGTGCGGCTGTCCAAGTTTTATGCGGTCGACACCGGTTTGCGTGCAAATCTTGTTGCCGGGTCGGCAAGCGACGTCGGACACATCCTCGAAAATATTGTATTTCTGGAACTGCTGCGACGCGGTTTCGCCGTATACGTTGGCCAGCTCGATAGCAAGGAAGTGGATTTTGTCGCTGTAGCAGGAAACGACTTTTGCTATTACCAGGTAGCCGCAAGCGCGCTCGACCCCGCCACACTTGAGCGGGAGCTTGCCCCGCTGCGTAAAATACCCGATAGCTACCCGAAATATCTCATCACGCTCGACACGATTTTCAAAGATGGCAATATTGAAGGCATCAGAAAAATGAATGCTATCGACTGGCTGCTTGCCGCGCCGGGCGAAGGTATACAATAGCAAGCAAACGAACGCCAAAATGAAAGGCTATCTATGTATCGCATAGATCTGAACAGCGATTTGGGAGAGAGCTTCGGACGCTACACGCTAGGGCTTGATGACCAGATAATCCCGCTTGTGTCCAGCGCGAACATCGCGTGCGGCCAGCACGCGGGCGACCCGGTGGTCATGCGCAAGACCGTGCGCATGGCAGCCGATGCGGGCGTTGCCATCGGCGCGCATCCCGGCTATCCCGACCTGCAAGGTTTCGGGCGGCGCGACATGAACCTCTCGCCAGATGAAGCCTACGCTTACCTGCTCTACCAGATAGGCGCGCTGCAGGCGTTCTGCACCGCGCAGGGCGCGCGCCTCGCGCACGTGAAGCCGCACGGCCAGCTGTACAACCGCGCAGCCGTGGATGCGGAACTGGCCGCCGCGCTCGCCCAGGCAGTGCACGACGCGGACCCAAGCCTTGTGCTTGTGGGACTGGCGAACGGCGCTCTCGTCGATGCGGGGCGCGCACAGGGTTTGACCACGGCCGAAGAGTTCTTCATGGACCGCAACTACACCGACGAAGGCCGCCTGGTCAGCCGCAACAACCCCGCTGCGCTCATTCGCGACGAGGAGCAGGCCATCGAACGCGTGAAGCAGGCCATCCGCGACGGCGCCGTCCTGTCGGTGACGGGCAAACTCGTCAATCTGCATGCCGACACCGTCTGCATTCACGGGGATTCGCCCACCGCGCTCGCCTTCGCCGCCCGCGTGCGCCGCGCACTCGAAGAGGACGGCATTGCCGTCAAGCCCGTGAGCGCGTAGCAGGGGCGCAACGGACGATCCCCAAGACAAGCCTCGTCCGTTGCACCCCTGCTCCTCCAGCAGTCGCTACAGCGACAGCATGTCCTTGAGCACCTCCTCGAAACGCCGTTCGCCGCTCGAGCACGACTCCTCGGCTCCCAAAACCGGTATCCACAGCTTGTGTAGGCTGCGGTAAGCGCTCTCACCGCTCCGCGCCATCATCACGATCCTGCTCACCGGCTCGCCAATCACCTCAAGGCCGCGCTCCTCTATATAATCGAACGCAAACCGGAACGAATCGCACTTCAGCTCCACATCCGATCCGGAAAAAAACGATGTGGTCAGGCAGAACAAACTTGGGAGCGCTTGGAGTTCCGGCTCGTTTTTGAAGGACACATCCGAAAGCTTCGAATCCTCCACGAATAGCCCGTAGGCAACATCGTTCGCATCGGGTCCGTGGTACACGCCCCCAGGCAGCACGTAAGCAGCGTAGTCTTGTATCCACCGGCCGAACAGGTCGCGATGCGAGGCGACCATGTCGTAGCCCACCTGCGTTTGAAGGAAGTGCATGGCGGGTCGATACTCGAACTTGATCTCGTTGCAATCGCTTATCGCGTCGCGCAAAAGCACCTGATCAGTCCGCACCTGCATAAGGAGTTTGAGCTTCTCGGCCACTTCGCGCGTGAGCTTCTCCTCCTTCTCGGACAACATCTCCACCGTCTTCGCGGGATTGAAATCCTTCATGATCTCCACCACCTCGTTGATGGCGAAGCCCTGCTGCCTATACGAACGAGCCTTCATCAGCATATTGATGTCCCAGGCACTGTAATAGCGATAGCCCGAGATAGGATTTTTCTCCGGTTTGATGAGATGCAGGCGTTCGTAATATCTGATGGACTCGGGACTCACTCCGATGATATCGGACACCTCTCCTATCTTGTACCGCCTCGAATTCCGCACCGCATAGCGGGAAGAGTCGGCAGTCCGACCCTCCTCGCCGATCATCAGAGGCGCTTCCTTATCGTCAATGGAGCGCAATTCGGCAATCCTTTCAACAAAGGCCATCGGCGACCCGAGTCCCGCCCTCCCCCTGCGCGCCGCGTCGCGCAGGGGGACGAAACGGTTGACGCCTACATTTTCTCAGACGTTGGCCGGTCGGCAAGATGCCCGGCAAGAACCCTTTTGTCGAACAGCTTGCTCAGCACCACATACAGCACGATGGTGGAAACGTACGAAATGATCGGCGAGACGAAGAATCCCGTCGAAAGGCACGCCTGCCCGACCACGCCTCCGAGGAGCCAGCAGGCAATCGCGGTGGGATTCACCTCCACCCGCAACTTCGACGTCCTCACGAAATAGCGCTCGGCCACCATCATCGCCGGTATCGGCGCCATGAGGACGGAGAGGAACTGAATGATGGGCAGGAGCCATTGCAAAGCTCCGCACGCCGCGAAAGCCGCCGCACATGCCGTCACCAAGAAGGCGATCTGCGAATGGGTCACCTTTCCGCGAAGTTTGGTGGCGTCAAGGACGTTCTGCGCAGCCAAGCCAGCCCCATAAATGTTGTTATCCTGCGTGGTGCACAGGCATACAAGCGTGCACGCCATCACCACGAAGCCCAGGCCTATGGCCGCCGTCGCCGCAGAGAAGTCGCCGTTGCGCGCGACCTGCGCCACAATGACCCCGACTATCTGCAAGCAGAACAGACCAAGCGTGAACGCGCCAACGCCGGCCGCCACCACATCCCGCTTCGAGCGCCCAAAGCGGCACACGTCGGGCGTGATCAAGCAGCCGAAGACCCAGCTTCCCACGATTGACGCCGCAGCTTCGGAAAACGGCATCGTGCTTGCGGGATCGGGCTTATACGACAGAACCACGCCGTACCCGCCGTAATTGACGCCCAGAATGACGAACACGACAAGGGCCAGCACAAGCGCTGTAGGGACGCCAATCATCGACACGATCTCAAGTCCCCTGTAACCCCTCATCGCCGAGATAGACCACACCAGTATGATGACGGCCGCCAAAACAGCCGCAGGAATGGGACAACCCGGAAAATTCGCAATCACCATCTGGGCAAACGTGTCACCGTTGATGCCTATCCACGTAATGGACGACATTACCAGGAGCAGCGAGAATATCGCGGACCCCTTCCTTCCGAACACCGTCCGCGACAGAAACGACGTGGACAAACCGGTCTCGAACGAGATGATGCCAGTCGACACCGCGATGAATATGAGGAACGCATCCCCCACGAGTATGGAGACGAGAGCGTTGACGAATGTCATCTGATACCCTATCGCGGCACCGGTCACGAAGTTCGAGACCGCGATAGGGTATCCAGCCAACACAAGGAACATCCCCCATCCGCTCTTGCGCTCGGAGTCGGGCACCGCCTCGAAGGCGTATTCGTACTTGCCTTGATCGCCAGCAGCCTTCGTCTTCCCCTGATCAGGCATATAACACCTCCTTGTCTCTGCGTTTCCCCAACGCGGGCGAGCACCGCTTCGCATGGCGCGCGGCACCCGCCCGCAACGGCCCAGCCTAGCCCCAGCGGTACTCGACGCCCTTGGTGGGCCCGGGAAAGGCCCATTTCTCCAATATCGTCTGCCCGCACAGGATGCGGCACGTGCCGCACTCGAGGCAGCCTGCGTAATCGAAGCTTGGCGTGCCGTTCTCGTCACGTCGGTAGAGGCCTGCGGGACAGGCGATGACGAGCTTGTCGAACTCGGCATCGAATCCGGGCGCCTCTGCGGCGTCCTTGAGGACGATGTGGGCAACCTCCTCGTCCACATCGTATTTGTTGAGCGAGAGCTTCGCGTCAACGTTGACCGTGCTCGGCTCGATCATAGCGCCTTCATCCCCCCTCGAACGTCCTTGAGTATGTTCATGAGGCCCACTTCCTTGACCGAACCGAGGACCTTCTTCTTCAAAGGCGGCTGCGGTTCCCCGTCCACCACGAACATGCCGTTGAAGATGTCGCGAACGAGCGCAGGATAGCCGTTGAAGATTCTCTTGGTGCTCTCCATGAAGTGCGGGAACCTCTGGTACTGACGCATGTCGCGCAACACGAAGGAGCTTTCGAGCAGCTCCATGTAGCGGTTGAGCGAAGAGGCGCTGAAATCCTTCCTATCCATCGCCTCGATAGCCGCCTGAGCGGCAAGCTGCCCCGACGCCACGGCGAAGTCCATGCCCCGCACGCAGTAGCCGAGGTTCATGCACAGCATGCCGGCATCGCCGGCCACCAGGCAGCCGTCTCCCACAAGCCGCGGGATCATATGGTAGCCGCCCTCGGACACCATGTGGCCGGAGTACTCAACCAGCTTGCCTCCCCGTATGAGCGCGGCCACTTCGGGGTGTTGCTTGAAGTCCTCCATCATCTGGTAAATGGTGGTCTTCGCCGTCACAAGATCGGACAACGTAGCCACCAGGCCCAGCGAGATAGACGACTTGTTCGTGTACATGAAGCCACCCCCGATGTGGCCCTTCGTCGAGTCTCCCGCGAACAGCCACGCGGCGCCCTCGCCAGGCCCGCACAGTAGACGGTCCTCTATGACCTCGGCCGGAAGCTCGATGAGTTCCTTCACGCCCACGGCCATCTCGGAGGGCTTGGGAGTGGGGGCGCCCACGGCCTTGGGGGTGAGCAGCGAGTTCACGCCGTCGGCCAAGATGGTGATATCGGCCGTCAGCTCGTCCTCTCCTGCAACCACGCCCAACACGCGGGACCCGTCCATGACCAGGTCCTCAACAGGGATGCCGCAGATAACCTCCGCACCCGCATCCTCGGCCTGCTCAGCGAGCCATTGGTCGAAGGGGCCGAACAGCACAGAATAGGAGTCCTTTCCTTCTTGGGCCATCGCCTCGGACGCAAACCCGATCGTGAAGTTGGACGTCGGATCGAGAAGCGAGATGCGCTCGCGCATGATTCGGCGCTCGACAGGCGCCTCCTTCTCGAAATTGGGGAACACCTTCTTCAAGGAATGGGCGTATATCCTGCCGCCTGTCATGTTCTTCGCGCCAGCGAAATTGCCTCGCTCCACCATGAGCACGCTCTTGCCCGCCTTCGCCAGGGTGTACGCGGCAACCGATCCGGCGCACCCCGCGCCGACGACGATCGCGTCGAAATCTGACATCGCACTCACCCTTCTTTACGCGAGCTTGGCGTTGATCTTCGGCATAACGTCCACGATGTCGCCCACCAGGCCGTAGTCGACCTTCTGGAAGATGGGCGCGTGCTCGTCCTTGTTGATGGCGAACGACACCCTCGCGCGGTCCACGCCCACCATATGCTGCATCTGGCCGGAGATGCCGATGCCCACGTACATGTCCGGCGTGAGCATGAGCCCGGACACGCCGATGTAGGCTTCGCGCGGGAACCATGTCTCGCTCTCAGTCAGCGGGCGCGTGCATCCCAGCTCGCCGCCGACGGCCTTGCAGAACTCGCGCGCAAGCGAGAGGTCCTCCTCCTTGCCGAACCCGCGCCCGGCGGCCACGATGCGCTTCGCCGCAGTCAGGTCGACGTCGGCAGGAGGCAGCTTCTCGCGGCTCACAAGCTCGACCGTCTGCGCAGGAGCCGCGAACGCGGCTTCTTCCACGACATCGGTACCGGACGGCGACACCTCGCCGAAGGCGCCTGCGGAAACCGAGCAGAACGAGATGGCGGTCAGGCTCTTGCACGTGCGCAAACCCACGCCGCCGAAGTACATACTCTGCGTGGACCCGTCGCAAAACGCCATCACATCGGTGATGACGGAGGCGCCGTCGCGCGCGGCCATGCGGCCCACGACGATCTTCAGACGGCGGGTGGGCTCGAACAGGACGATCTGCGGATCCTCGGCCTTCACAACCTCCCACATGGTGTCAACCGCAGCTTCCTTGGCAATTCCCTCGGGAACGGAAACCCTCACGCACTTGTCGGCGATGCCCGCGACGGACTCGCAAAACGTCAGGTAAACGACTTCGTCAACAAGGGAGCGGGCACCGCCGCACAGCTCCCTGGCCGCCGCTTCGCTTTCGGTGATGACAATGGCCTTCATAGGTTCACCCTCCCTTACATCGCTTCTTTAAGGGCCTTGACGAACTCGTCTATGCCCTCGTCGCTCGAGCCGTCGAACAGCATCTTCTTGCGCGCCGTCGGCTGAGGGGCCTTGATCTCAAGCGTCTCCACCGTCGCATCCTCAAGACCGCCCGCATCTTCGAGGGAATAGGTCACGACCGGCTTCTTTCCCGCCGCCAGGATGTCTTTCATGCCGGCGATGCGCGGCAGCGCGATGTCGGGGGAAACCGCCACCACAGCCGGCAGCGGCATTTTCACGACCTCTTTCTCGTCCTCCAAGACGCGCTCGACCGACACGGCGGCTCCATCCGCCTTCAAGGACACGACGGCGTTCGTGTTCACCCAGCCCAGCGCTTCGGCAAGCTGCACGTCCACCTGCTGCGCGTACAGGTCGGCCGAACCGTCTCCGCACACGACGAGGTCGACGTCGCCCACCTTCTCCACGATCTTTGCGAGCATCCTGCCCGTCTGGCGCGAATCGGCCAGATCAAGCGAATCATCGGCAAGGATGCACAAACTGTCCACCCCGCGCGAGAGAATGTTCTTGCGCGTTTTGGAGTCGTCCACGCGCTTGGGGCCGGCCACGACGGCCACCAACTCGGCTCCCTCGGCCTCGGCCAGCTGCGCCGCCGCCTCTATAGCGTTGAGGTCGTACGTGCTGATGGTGTTCTTGGCCCTCGAAAAGTCCAGCTGACCGTCGTCGGTTGCCACAATGTCCTGGTCATCGGGGAGCACCTTGACCATTACCGCAATCTTCATCGCTTGCTCCTATCCCGCCCTTAAGGCGGCTCTCTCCAACTAGCCAAAGCAAAGGGGCGAACACTCGAAGCGCGCCCCGCGCAGCGCCCGAATCCGGGACCCGGGCGCTGCGGCAAGCAGACTTACAGCAGGTCGGAAGCGTATTTCTTCACAATCTGGCGCCCGGCGATGTGCACCATGATCTCCTCGGTGCCACCGGCGAACGAATCGCCGCGAGCGTCGATCCAGATGCGGCCGATCTTGCTCTCGGTGGTGTAACCGATGCCGCCGAAGATCTGCATGGCCTCGGAGGCCACCTCCGTCGCCGTGGTGGACAGGTAACGTTTGCACAGCGCGCTGTCAAGACGCACGGGAATGCCGTTGTCGAACTCCCACGCCGTCTTGTAGAGCATGTTGCGCATGTTCTGGCACTTGATCTCCATGTCGGTCAGCTTCTCGGCGATAAGCTGGTGCTGGTAGAGCTTCTTGCCGAACGTCTCGCGCTGAGCGGCATAGCGGGTGGCCTCCTCGAGAGCAGCCTGCGCCAAACCGAGGCTGTGCGCGGAAAGCATGATGCGTTCGATCTCGAAGTTCTCCATGAGCTGGAGGAAGCCCTTGCCCTTCTCACCCAAAAGCGTGCTCTGCGGCACAACGACGTTGTCGAAGTACACCTCGTCGAAGTTAGTGCTGGTCTGACCAATCTTGTGCAGCGGCGCCATCGTGATGCCGGGAGTGTCCTTTTCCACCAGCAGCATCGACATGCTCTTGTTGTCGTGCGAGGGATCCTCGTCCTTGCCGATGAACATGATGTAGGGCGCCGTCTCGGCATGGCTCACCATGGTCTTGGTGCCGTTGAGCACGGCGGTGCCGTTCTCGTCGTCCCAATGGATGGTCGCCGTCATCGAACGGTTGTCAGAACCCGCGCCCGGCTCGGAGAGCGCCAGCGAGAAGCACTGCTGTCCCGTCTCCTGATAGGACTTCATGCCCTTCTCCACCTGCTCGGGCGTGCCGAAAGTGGCAAGGTCGTACATGGCCAGGCCATAGGACATGAACGGCATGGTTGCGCCGGTGCAGCGCATGAGTTCCTCCACCACGAGGGCAAGCGTCTGAGCATCCGACGGAATTCCGCCGTACTCCTCGGGGATGAACATATAGCCGAACCCAGCCTCCAGGTACGCTTTGCACGTCTCGGGGTCAACGCGGCGCTCGTCATACCACTTCTGGATGCGCTCCTCGTCCACCCAGCGGTCGCAGAACTCGCGGAGGTTCTCCAGCATGAGTTCTTGCTCGTCGGTCAGTTTGAAGTCCATGTCTTTTCCTTTCGTGTGATCGGCGCCCGCATCGTCGCGTGCGCCCTTGTTTTATGCACAGTCGGGTTGGGAGGCACGACGTTGCTCCTCCCTCCGACGGAGCTCCTTTTTGTCGGGCTTGCCCATTGCGGTCAGGGGTATCGCATCAACGAACTCCACGTGCTTAGGGCATTTGTAAGCTATGAGGCGCTCGCGGCAGTGCTCTACCAGCGCATGCTCGGTCACGCGCGCTCCGTCCGCAACCACCACGAAGCTCTTCGGCCGCTCTCCCGACCTCTCGTCGAAAACGCCTATCGTGCAGGAGTCGATGACGGCCGGATGCGTGTGCATAACCTCGTCGATCTCGCGCGGGAACACGCTGAAGCCGCCCACCATGATCACGTCCTTGATGCGGTCGACCACATGGAGACACCCGAGCTCGTCGAAGTACCCCACGTCACCCGAACGAATCCACTCCCCGACGAACGCGTCCTCCGACTCCTGCGGCGCGTGCCAGTACTCCGTTATCACCTGCGGACCCCGGAACACCACTTCACCGCGTTCGCCAACGGGTACGGGGTTTCGCGCCGTTTCGAAGTCCACCACAAGCACATCGGTATCGGGCACGGGAACCCCCACCGACCCCTCGCTCGCCCCTTTCGCCATCGGGGTCAGGGTCACCGGACCCGACGTCTCCGTCATTCCATAGTCCTCCACAACCCTCGCCGCGCTGCACGACGCCTTGAACCTCCTCATCACCTCTGAGGAGGTGGCCGCACAGCTCACCACCACCGTCGACAGCGACGGCAGCTCGATACCGGATCGCTCGATATAGGTGCTCAGCTCGTTGAGCAGGACGGGGACCGCGCCCCACACCGTCACCCGATGCTCGGCGATCAGGCGGGACAAGCTGGCCCCATCCAACGCCTCCGCCAGCACCACCGTGCCCCCAATCACCAAACCCCAGTTAATGCCGAAGTTCATCCCATACGCATGGGTCATCGGACTCGTCAGCAAGCTGGTCATGTTGCGCGCGTCACGCAAAAGCGGCCGCATGAAGCCGAAGAAGCATTTCTGGGACCATACGAGCATGCGGTTAGTGAGCGGGCAGCCCTTCGAAACGCCCGTCGTACCGCCCGTATATATGAGCATCGCCACGTCGTCGGGAGCCACCAACACGCGCGGCTCCTCGGCATGCGACGACGCCAACAACTCCTCCCACGCCGCAAGCTCGCCGCCGAACGCAGGCGCGCTGTCGCAGAAGCCGGCCTGCGCGGCCCCCTCGACGCGAACCTTCGTGCCAGCATCGTTGCCCACGGCCACGGCCAGCCGAACCTCCACGCCCCTTTCAGCGAGGTCCGCCGGAACCAACCCCGCCAGCACCTCGGGCAAAACGAGCACGTGCGCACCGGAATCCACCATGAAGCGCGCCACCTCGTCGCACGTGGAACGAGGGTTCACCCCCACCGCCACGCACCCGATCTTGTAGCAGGCGGCGAAAGCGATTATCAGCTCGGGGATGTCTCCCAGCATGATGCACACGGCATCACCCTTGCCACACCCGCGCGAAACAAGAGCGTTCGCAAGGCGGCACGCCGCCTCGTTCGACTCGGCGTAGGAGATTTCGCGGCCGCGGTACACGATGTGGGGTTCGTCGTAGCGGCGGCTCACCACTTCCAGAATGCAGTCCTTAAGCGTTAGCTCGGAAAGTGCGGCATCTCGGCACACGCCCTCGTCGTAAGCGGCCCGCCACAGCGGCTCAAGAGAGCTCAGGGCGCGCTCGAACCTCGCGCTCGTCTTCTCGTCGCATTTCATCGCGCGCCCCTCCTTTCTCCCAACCCCGGGCAATCCTCAAAGCTAGTTCTTGTCCGGATTCTTGGCGGCCCAAGCCCACAGGTCCTTGCTCGTCTTCAACGAGGCGAACAGGGCCACCAAAGCCAAAGCGCCGATGATGATGTCAAGGACGAATGCAGCGGAGTAAGAACCCGTCGTGTCGTAGATCCAGCCCCAGAACGTGGAGCCGAACGCGGCGCACAGCGGCATGACCACGGCCACGTAGGTGAAGATGCGGTCATAGGACACGTTGCCGAACAGCTTGCGGGCCACCTGCGGAACATTGGTGGGCTGAACGGCGAAGAACACGCCGAAGCACACCGCACCGAAGAACAGCCACATCGAGTTGCTCGCGCCGAAGAAGATCATGCACGCCAAGCCGATCATCATGGGAACGATGCCCACGATGTTCGAAAGAACGATGGAGCGGTCGTTGAGAAAGCCCAGGATGAGCTTGCCGAACAACGACGCGAGCATGATGGTGGACGCGAGCAGCGCGCCAGTGGCCGCGTCGTAGCCCAGCGAGGTGGCGAACGACGGGAAGAAGTAGTTCATCGTAAGCCCGATGTTCGCCAGACCGGCGAAGACGCAGCAGAGGATGAAGGTGCTGGGCCTCTTCAGAGCCTGTTTCAGCGTGACGCCATCGGTTTTCGTCTGGGCCTCGGACTCGGCCTTGAGTATCTCGGGGTCATCCCAGCCGAGCGGCTTGAGACCCTTGTCCTCGGGGCGGCTGCGAACCACGAAGATAGACAGCGGCAAGCAGATGACGAGGACGAGAATGGCCTGGTACAGGTAGGCGGAACGCCAACCCGTGCTCTCGATGATGCCGGAGAACACCGGTGAGAGCAGCGTGCCGCTGATGGAGGTGCACGCCATGCCGACGCCGATCAGGGTGCCGCGGCGTTTCTTGAACCACCGCCCCACCACAACCGGCACGATCAGCCACAGAAGCCATGCATTGCCCAGCCCCATGAGCACGCCGGCCACATAGAACCACGCGATGGACTGCGCGTTGGACATGATGAGAAGGGCCACACCCACCAGCGCCACAGCAGCCGACAGTATGATGCGCAGGTCCAGCTTCTCTAGCAAAGGACCCGCCCAGAACAGGTTGGCCACGCATGCGGTGCCGTACACGAGCGTCATGTAGAAGCCAACATTCGCGCGGCCTGTGTCAAAAGCGGTGGCCACCGAATCGTAGTAGATACTGGCCGTGTTGAACGTGAACGCGCACGCCAAGAACATGCACACGCACACAGCGATGTAGACGACCCAGCCGTAGTAGAGGCCGCCCGATTTTCCTTGCAAGGTATTCGCACTCATTACAGTCTCGTTTCTTCGAGAATCGGGGATACATGCCTAACGGGAGTACTTGAGCTCGGGGTCGTTGTTCAGAGCGCCCTCGGCGTACATCTGCTCGATCTCGGCATCGGTGAAGCCCAGCTCGCCCAGAACCTCCTCGTTGTGCTGACCGAACGCAGGGCACGGCCCCCACACTTGCGCGGGATGGTTCGTGAACTTCGGCAGCGGGGCCACCGCTCGGATCTTGGTTCCCTTGACCGACTCCCACTCAATGATGTCGCCGCGCGCTTGCACGTGAGGATCCTTCTCCACATCGGCGAAGGTGTTGATGCGCGATACAGGGATGTTGTGCGCCAGCATCTCCTTTTCGGCGTCAGCCACCGTCCGTTCGGAGAGCCACTTCTCTAGCGCTTCCAAGAAGATGCGCCCCGCCTCTGTCTTGATGCTCCACGTGGAGGAGCCGGCAGGAAACGTCTCGTCACCGTAGGGCAGGCCCAAAAGCTCGTTGCCGCGCTTCATAACCGCAGCGCCGTTGAAGCAGCAGAACAGGTAGCCGTCCTGGCACTTGTAGGCGCCCCAGCCAGCGTTGATGTTCTGCTCGCCTGCAGTGGGAAACGTCTTCTTGTTGGTGAACCAGTCGATGCTGTAGATGCTCGTGCGCAGCATGTACTCGTACTGCGTCGCGTCAATGCTGTCGCCCACGCCGGTGACACGCGCCTTGTGCCAGGCGGCCAGCAGCGCCATCCCAGTGTAGAGCGACGTCGTGTAGTCGCTCGCGAACTGTCCGACGGCGTACGGCGGCGAATAGGGGTTCTCGTTCTCATGCAGATATCCCGAAAACGCTTGGCCGATGGCGTCGAACGAGGGGCGCTTGACGTAGTCGGGATCGCCCGTCTGCCCGAAGCCCGACACGTGCCCGATGACAAGCCGAGGATTGCGCTCCCATAGCACCTCGTCGGACAGGCCCAGGCGATCGAACTGGCCGCCCTTCGACGACTCGATGAAGATGTCAGCGTCCTCGATGAGCCGCAAAAGCGCCTCGCGACCCATGGGATGACGCAGCTTCAACGCGACGTCGCGGCAGTTTCTCCGCTCGCCCTCGCACTGCCAGTTCGGCGTACCGCGCGTGAAGTCAGGGGCATCGGCGTTCTCCACCCACACGACGTCCGCGCCGTACTCCGCCATGATGGTCGCGATGAAGGGACCGGCAAGCGATGACGATGCGCTCACGACCTTCAGATCCGAAAGGGTGCCGAAATCGGGTTTGTTCTTATTTCTCCACACCTCTACTCCCTTCCTTGCCCTTTCCATTGCTGCTCGGCGGATCCGCGGTACCCGCTTTTGCGGCTCTATGGTCGCCCCTCAAAGAATTTGAGAGTCAAGTGTCGTTTTTCAGACGCTCCGCTTTATCCCAGATATGCATCTCCGCTTGTAAATCAAGCGGAGATCAATCAGCAGAGCTGCCGTCAAAGCGAGCAACTTTACATTTAGGTTGAGAGTTGGAAGCAATTCGGCTTCGTTTTAGCCCGGCAAAGCGCAGACAAAGAAGAAACAGGGAGCGAGCGCCCGCACGCTTTGTTTCTCAGCAGCGGAAAGATGCCGAAGGCACAAGACGCAGGAAGGCCCCGCACGCATCTTGCGTGCGGGGCCTTCCTGCGTCTTGATACGAGTTGTCGAGCGCCCATCGCGGGGCAACGAGAACGGCCAAGGGCGTGTCAACCAAAGCTTGCGAATGATTTCATCCCGTCGACAGCAGCCCTCCCCACCTCGGCGTCCGCGTCTGCCACGGAAAGCCCCCGGACAGCAAAAGCCCCGGGGAGGGGCTTTCCGTTCGCGCCCCCGCGAAGCCGATGCGAAGACAGTCTCACGCGGAACGCACAGCCGGCGCCCCGCGCGCAAGAAAAAGGGGCCCCTCGGGGCCCCTCGGCGCGGGAAGCGCCCTGCGCGAGCGCGACGTCCTGCCCTCCCGCGGCCGGGG
>DXCU01000058.1 GCA_019115845.1 Candidatus Rubneribacter avistercoris
CCCGAGCGCGCAGGCGTTGCCCAGCACGTAGAGGACCCACAGCACGCTGTCCCAGGCGGGGCGCGCCGCCATCATGTAGGAGTGGGCCATCACCGCGACGAGCACGGCGCACACGGCGACCGCCGCCCAGCAGAGCCACTTCGGGACGGTGGCGCCGTCCTCGGAGCGGCGCATCGCCACCAGGTAGGCGACGGCCACTACTGCGAGCACCACGATGGCTATCAGCTCCTGGGTGATGCCGGAGGTGATGTGCCCGAAGCCGTTGAAGATCCTCTCCCAGTGCTCCAGGTGGAAGAACACCGCGATCCCGCCCGCGGCCAGCAGGGCCGCGCTCGCAATCCAAGCGGGCGTCTGCGCCTTCCTCGCGTGCCCGCCGGCGGCGAGCAGCGCCTGCGTCCCGAACAGCCCCGCCGACCACGCCACCAGCGTGGTGAACAAGATCAAAGGCCATTGCAGCTCCATGTCACTCCCCTCCCTTCCACTCACGGCCGCGCAGGATGTACACGAACGCCGGGTTGTTGCCCACGTTCGGCAGACGGTGCACGTCGGCGTCCTCATAGGGCTTCACGTCGTCGCCGAGCTTCACGCGGGAGCTCGCGACGCCCTCGTACGACCGATCCTCCACGGCCTCGTGCGGACCTTCGAAATTCTCAAGCCCCGCATCCAAGTCCCCGAAGAACCGCGCGCGCCCGCCGCACTGGCTCACGCACTGCGGCAGCTCTCCCTGGGCGATCTGCTGTTCGCAGAGCGTGCACTTCTCCACCACGCGCTCCTCCTCGTTCAAGTACCTCACTCCGTAGGGGCAGGCCATGGCGCAGAACTGGCAGCCGATGCACTTGGACTTGTCTATCTGCACGGTGCCGTCCTCAAGCTTGTGGGACGCGCCCGTGGGGCACACGGCAACGCACTCGGGCTGGGCGCAGTGCTGGCACTGCACGGTCAAAAAGTACATCTCCACATCGGGATACTGCCCCGATCCGCCCTCCTTCGGGTTGGGGCCTATGCGCAGCGTCTTGTTCCAGAAGCTTCCGATGGGCACCTGGTTCACGGTTTTGCAGGCAACCGAGCAGGCCAGGCATCCGACGCAGCGGTTCAGATCCGTCGCTATCGCGTATTGCATGTCACACCTCCTTCATCTGGGCGTCGCTCAAAGGCAGCCAAGCCTTCAAGCGCTCGTCGTCGGCGCTCGCGATAATGGGGGTTCCGTCGTCTCCGCGCGGCACGCCTTCGTCCGCCTTGTAGATTTTCACCGCGTACCCGCGCAGGTTCGTGCACCCGCAATGCGGATCCTGGGCATGCCTGTCCACCAGGCAGTTCACGCCGGACAGCTCGAAACCGTGGCTCGGCTGGGAAAGCTCGGGGAACCACCATTGGTGCTCGCAGTTCGCCACTCCGCGCGGAATACCGTAGTAGAGGTCGGCCGTCTGGCGGATGCGGCCCCGCTGGCTCTCTATCCACACCCAATCGCCCTGCTCGATGCCCAGCTCCAAGGCGTCGGCCGGGTTGATCTCGCAGCGCGGCGCGGGCCAAAGCTCCCGGCACCACGGCAGCTGCCTGTGCTCGCTGTGGAAGTACACCGGGATGCGCCGGCCCGTCGTGAGCGTGAAGGGATACTCCTCGTGCAGCTGCGGATCGGCCACGGGGCTTTCGGGGGGTTCCGTGAAGGTGGGCAGCTCCCACCCTTCGTCCGGATGATACGTTTCCATGACGGTGGACCACAGCTCGTGTTTCATCGTGGGCGTGTCGAACCCGGGAACGGGCACGTGCTTCTCCCCGTACCCGAACATCGCGGACCCCGACCAGCCGTACGGGAAGGTGCGCAAATAGCCCGTCTCGTAGCGCCGGTAGGTGCCCCAGTCGTCGGGGCAGAACTTCTTGGCGTCCCACCAGCCGTTTTCCTGGAACTCCTTCTTGTAGGTCTGCCAATCCATCCCCGAGCCGTCGATGTCCAGGTTGAGCTGGAAATCAAGGGTGTCGGGCCAGGGATTGTCGGGCATCGGCGAATGGGGAACCCCCATGGCCCGGTACAGGTCTATGACGATCTGCGCGTCGTGCTTGACCTCGAAAGGCAGGTCGATGCACTGCTGCATGGCGCCGAAACCGCCCGACGCCCCTTGGGACATGCGGGCGCAGTCCGTCTCGAGCCAATGGGCGACGGGCATGAGGATGTCGGACATCTCGGACGTGGGCGTGTGCCACAGCTCCATCGTCGCCAGGAAGTCGAGCTTCTTGAGCTGCTCCCAAGCGTGGAGGGAGTTCGCCATGTTCATGTGGTCGCCCGACTGGCAGATGGCGCACGACACCTTGTAGGGTTCGCCCGTCTCCACGGCATCCCAGATGGTCGTGCAGTCGGCCCAGGAGTTCCACCATTTCAGCAGCGGGAATTGCTCTCCGCCGAGGATCTTGCCCATTTGGTCGGGAGGGATGTTCGGGGCCCCGTAGGGCGTCGAGAGCGGAATGGAGGAGATGGGGCCTCGCGTGGGGCCGCGGTTGCCCGCCGGCGTGTCGAAGTTGCCGGTGATGCCCGTCACCGCGTCGATGGCCCGAACGTTCTGGATGGCGTTGGCGTAGTGCTCGATGGCCAGCATGTATTGGATGCCGCCGTTGCCGTAGCCCGTCGTCGGGTCGAGCCTTGTCGCGTAGGCAAGCGCGGCGGCCTCTATCTCCGCTGCGGGGATGCCGACAATGGCCTCGGCCTTCTCGGGGGCGAACTCCGCGCACCTGTCCGCGTACAGCTGCCACACCGGCACCACCTTGGACGCCGTGCCGTCCTTGAGGACGATTTCGAACTCGCCGTACAGCGCCGGGTCGATCTCCGGATCGAACGGCGACGGGTCGGCCACCCAGCCCTGCTCGACGCCTTCGACTAGGTGCTCCTGGCTCGCCTGGCGTCCCTCCGTCTGGGGCTTCCACTCCTCGCCCTCCCAGTGGGCGTCGGTGGGATCGGCGTCCCACCAGGTCAAATGACCGGTTGGATCGTTGTCGTGCAGAGGGTGCGCCTCATCCGTTCCCGCCAGCTCGTCCCATACCATGAAGCGCGTCGGCTTGCCGCCCTCCTTGATGTCGGATTCTTTGAGCAGCCTGGTCTTGAGCTCAAACGTGGCGCGGCGGGTGGTGGTGAAGCCGGAGGGTTCGATGTCCTGGCACACCAAAAACGGCCCGTTCGTCCAGCGCTTCACGTACAAATCGTCGCACAGGTCGTTCTCGATGATCACGTTGGCCCAGGAAAGCGCCAGGGCCGCGTCGGTGCCGGGACGCAGATGCATCCACATATCGGCTTCTTTTCCGAGGTTCGTTTGGCGCGGATCCACGGATATGTACAAGTCGGCCACGTCTGCCGCGTCGACGGTGGTGCGGCACGAGTCGTCGTAGTTCGATATCTCCGCGCTGCCGCCCCACTGCACGTACACCTTGGGGCGATCGACCGTCGCCATCCAACTGTGGGCGAACTCCGACACCATCTCCGTGGCGAAGTGGCGCGGGCCCTTGCACACCTGGAACGACACCATGGTGTTCGGGGACCCCACGAGCTTGCCCAGGCCGTTGCCGTAGGTGCTCATGCAGTAGATGCGGCTTGTCCCGGCCATGGCAAAGAATGTTTCGCCGCCGTACTTGCCGCTCAGCTCCTTGAGGGCGCTGGCGGTGGACTCGATGGCCTCGTCCCATTCGATGCGCACCCAGCCCGGATCCTCGCCCTTGGGGTTCGTGCGCTTCATGGGGTAGCGCAGGCGGTCGGGATGGTAGGCCGCCTGAATGGACGACTGCGACTTCGTGCAGCAGTTTCCATGCGACTGAAACGCGCTCATGTCGCCTTCGACCTTGATCGCGCGGCCATCCTGCACGGTCACCCACACCCCGCACTCCATCTTGCCGCATCCGCGGCACGTCGTGCGGATTCGCTTGACGCCGGCGTCATCCGACGACCCGGCGCCCTCGGCCAAAGCGGCCGGGGTCGCCGCTTGGGAGAGTCCCGCTGCCGCTGCGGTGACCGCCGCCGCCTTCAGGAAGCTCCTTCGCGTGAGCGCAAGACCTCTCATGCCTCCTCCTCTCGTCTGTGATTCGGCGCAAGCCGCGCGGTTGACGGCCCGCGCCCCTCGGGCCCATTCTAGGAACCCGGGGAGAATGGGGGAAATGACGATGGCGGGCCGCACGCGACACATCGTCATGAGGACCGGCCAACTTGGAATGAGGCCATTCCAAGTTGGCCGGGGCGGCCGCGACGCAAGGAGGAGGGCGATGGCGGCGGGGATTTTCGGTACAATGTTCGCACGAGGGAAGGGGGACCCACATGGACATCGCGCTGATGAGGGAATTTCTCGAGTTGGTGCATTATTCAAACTTCACTGAGGCGGCCCGCTCCATCCCCATATCGCAATCGACTCTGAGCAAGCACGTGCAGCATTTGGAGCGGGAGCTGGGCTGCGTGCTGATAGAGCGAGACAAGCAACGGGTGTCGCTCACTCCCCAGGGAAGGATCGTCGCCGAGCACGCGGCCGCCATCGTGTCCAACTTCGACAGGATGAAGCGAGAACTCAAACGCGACGACGGCGTCCGCATCGAGCTGCGCATAGGGGGCGTGTTCCAGGACCGCGAGGTGATGCGTTTGTTCTCGCAGGCCAAAGCCGACCTTGAGCGGCGCGGGATAGAGTGCCTGTTCGACTTCAGGCCCAACGCGCCCATGCCCCACTCCCATGAGCTGATCGAAGGCCACCTTGACCTGCTCGTCCTGCCGCCTGCCGTGATCGAGGCGAACCACCTGGTGCTCGGCCACCGGCTGCTTTACAGCAGTCCGTTCGTCGCCTGCCTGCGCAAAGACGATCCTGCGTCCTCGCGCGCGCCCATCGGCATGGCGGACTTGCGAAGGATGACGTTCATCCGACTTGTTGGGAACCACTTCAACGATAGCTGGAACTACATTGAAGCCCTCTGCCTTGCGAACGGGTTCCAGCCCGCGACGCGCGAGTGCTTCTTCAACTCCCCCCACGAGCTGTCCATGCTCAGGCTGGACCACAACGAGGTGTTCGTGGTGTGCCAATCGTCCTTGCAGGACATGATCTTCCTCACCGATCCAAACCTTGTGCAGACGCCCATGGAAAACGCATTGTTCCCCATATCGTGCTATTTCGTGGAACAACCTTTGGCGAAGAACGTGGAGGTGTTCCTGGAGGCCCTTGAGAATCTGCTGAAATAGCAGGGTTATCGCCGCGCCTTCGCTGCGTGGCGATGGCGGGAAGCTGAGGCGGGGGCGGGACGGAGGAGCCGGGCGCCCCGCACGGAGGCGGCCTTCCCGTTTGCAAGGGGGTTTCGGGGAGGGAGGCCGCGCCCGCGCGGGGCGCCCGGGGCGCGCGGACCCGCCGGGGTCGCCCGCAGGTTGGCCGCAGGGCACCCGGGCGACCCCTCCGTGACGCAGGACGGGGATAACGTCACGCTCTGCCAGGCGCCCAGAGGGAGGATGTTTCACGCGAAACATTTATGCCAATGCCGCAGGGTGACACAGGACGGGGATAACGTCACGCTCCGCCAGGCACCCCAGCGGGAGAATGTTTCACGTGAAACATTCGTACCAATGCCGCGTACCATTGCGACAAATTGTTTCACGTGAAACATTCGGGGGCGCTGCCGCCGCCGCGGCGCCTCACCCCGCGCGAAACGTCATCGCGAGCACCGCGCCCCGTTGCGGCGATCCGCATCACGCGGAGCGCTCGGCCCCTTCCCTGCGCCCGCGGGGAGATGGGCGTGCTCGTCCAGCTCCTGCGGGCGCGAGGGATGGGCGCACCCGTCCAGTTCCTGCGGGCGCGAGGGGCGGGCGCTAGTAGAACATGAAGACCGACAGGCCCAGCTCGTAGAAGACCACGCGCAGGCAGATCGCGCCTGCGAGGGCGCAGGCGACCGCGACGCCGCCCCAGACCTTCCAGTTGCCGGACCTCCTGCCCACGAAGGCCGCCGCCAGCGGGGCCAGGCCGCCGACCGCCACGGCGCCCGCCCAGAGCAGCGGCGCCTGGGCGGCCACCGCGCCCGCCGCGTCGGCCATGCCGGCGGTGGGGTGGGTGGGGTCGAAGTAGAAGCCCACCTCGGCGAAGGAGCCGGCGCTCGCCTGCAGGAAGGCGGCGAAGGCGACGGCCGTCACGGCTCCGAGCGCGGCCCCGGCGAGGGCCGGCAGGCCGGCCGGCGCCGTCTCGTCGCCGGCCGCGGCCATGATCAGCGCCATCGTGCAGGGGCCGAGCGCGCACGCGTTGCCGAGG
>DXCU01000059.1 GCA_019115845.1 Candidatus Rubneribacter avistercoris
CCGCCCATCCGCCCCGCCCGACGCTCCCGCCGCATCGGGGAGCCCCTGCCCGCGCCCACCACCCACTACCGCCGCTTCGCGGCGCAACAGTGCGCAAGCAGCAACCGCACCGCCGCCTCCAAAACCGATTCTCGCGCGTGCATTCTGTGGCGCGCGCCCTGCCCTGCCGCGCGCGTGTGCGGCGACGTGGTAGCATACGGGATCGGAAGACGGCACACGACACACACGAGGGGATATGAACCGAACGGAAGCGCTGCGCATCCTGGGGCTTGACGGCGACGCCACGCCCGAGGACATCAAGGCCGCGTACAAGGAAACCGCGCAGATCCTTCATCCCGACCGCTTCGCCGGCAACAAGAAGCTGCAGGACCGCGCCACCGAGCAGTTCAAAAACCTCCAAGAAGCCTACGAGTACCTGACGAAGGGGCGCGGTGCGCGCCGGTCGGGGAGCGAATCCTCCGCGAACCGCGCCGCCTCGGCCCGCGCGCGCACTGCGTCAAGCGACCTCGAGGCGCGCATCGCCGGCATCGCCGCCGCCCGCGTGCAGCTGGTGAAGCAGCGCGACGTGGCCTACGACGAGCGGCGCAACGGGGGCGCCCTGGCTGGCATCGGCGCGCTGGTGGCGCTGTTCGCCGGCCGCCGCCCGTTCGGCATCCTCGGCATCGTGGCGGCCATCGCCGGCGCGGCGGCTGTGTGGGGTATCGTGCAGGTGGTGTCGTCGCAGCGCACCATCTCGACCATCGACGAGCATCTCGCTGACCTGGAGCGCGAGCGCAAAAAGCTACTGAAGCAACTGGAAGAGGAAGAGTAACGTGAAGCAAGACAACATCCGCAACGTCGCCATCATCGCGCACGTCGATCACGGCAAGACCACCATCGTGGACCGCCTGCTGTACACGGCGGGCGTGTTCCGCGAGAACCAGCAGGTGGAGGAGCGCGTGCTGGACAGCAACGACCAAGAGCGCGAGCGCGGCATCACCATCCTGTCCAAGAACATCTCCGTCACGTACAACGGCGTGAAGATCAACGTCATCGACACGCCCGGTCACGCAGACTTCGGCGGCGAGGTGGAGCGCGTGCTCAACATGGCCGACGGCGCGCTGCTCATCGTGGACGCGTTCGAAGGACCCATGCCCCAGACGCGCTTCGTGCTTAAACACGCGCTTGACCTGGGTCTTCGCATTGTAGTGGTGGTGAACAAGATAGATCGCCCCGGATCGCGCCCCGAAGAGGTGGTGGACGAGGTGTTCGACCTCATGGTGGAGCTGGAGGCGTCGGATGAGCAGCTGGACTTCCCCGTCATCTACGCCAGCGCCATGAACGGCTACGCGCGATTCGATCCCGCCGACGGCAACATGAACATGCTGCCGCTTTTGGACACCATCCTCAAAGAGGTGCCCGCGCCCGACTGCGAGCCGTCCGGTCCGGTGGCGCTGCAGATCTGCACGGTGGACCACTCCAGCTTCGTTGGGCGCATCGGCGTGGGGCGCCTGTTCTCCGGCACCATCCACAAAGGAGAGCCGGTGCTGGTCATCAAGAACGAAGGCACGCGCTACAACACCAACATCAAGCAGGTGTTCACGTTCGAGGAGCTGGGCAAGAAGGAGCAGCCTGACGTGCACGCCGGCGACATTGTGGCCGTGGTGGGCGTGGAGGACGCCGACATCGGCGACATGGTGACAAGTCGCGACAACCCGGTGCGCCTGGACCCCATTCAGGTGGAGGAGCCCACGATGGCCGTGGTGTTCGAGGCGTCCACCAGCCCGCTGGTGGGCCGCGAGGGCGAGATAGTGGGCGCGCGCCAGCTCAAGGAGCGTCTCATGCGCGAGAAGGAGAGCAACATCTCCATGCGCATCGAGGAATTGGAGGACAAGTCCGGCATCGAAGTGGCGGGGCGCGGCGTGCTGCATCTGTCGGTGCTCATGGAGACGATGCGCCGCGAGGGCTTCGAGTTCCAAGTGGGCCGCCCGCGCGTGCTCATCAAGAAGGACGAGGCCGGCCGCAAGCTGGAGCCCATCGAGGAGGCCACGGTGGACGTGCCGAGCGAGTACGCGGGCAAGGCCATCGAGGTGTTCGGCGGTGCGGGCGGCGAGATGTCCGACATGTTCCAGCGCGGTGACCAGACTCACCTCGTGTTCAAAATCCCCTCGCGCGGCACCATGGGCCTGCGCACGCGCCTTCTGAACGCCACGCGCGGCGAGGCGACGATGTTTCACCACTTCAGCGAATACGGCCCGTTCCGCGGCGAGTTCGGCGGCCGCAAGAACGGCTCGATGATCAGCATGTCCACCGAGAAGTCCGTCGCCTACGCGTTGGATACGCTGCAGGAGCGCGGGCGCTTGTTCGTGGGTCCCGGCGAGGACTGCTACGAGGGCATGATCGTGGGAGAGAGCGCCAAAGAGGGCGACATGGTGGTGAACATCGCCAAATCCAAGCAGCTGGGCAACCAGCGCTCCTCCGGCGCGGACAAGGCCATCCAGCTGACGCCGCCCGTCACGTTCACGCTTGAGGAGGCGCTCGAGTACATCGAAGACGACGAGCTGGTGGAGATAACGCCCAAGAACATCCGCTTGCGCAAGCGCATCCTGTCGGCCACGGAGCGCAAGAAGGCGGCGAAGAAGTAGCGGCACTGCGCGAACGGGGGAGCGGACGCTGCTTTTCCGGCATGCCCCGACTCGTCGCCGGGCGACTTGGGCGCATGCGGGCAAGTCGGGAGCATGCGTTCGCGAACCTGCGCGCCTGGGATGTTTCACGTGAAACATCCCAGGCGTTTTTTCGCAGAAGGCTTTCGCGCGTTCGATTTTGCGCGCGTGCAGCTGGCCGTCTGCCCGAACGTCCGCCGCCCGCCCGGCTAGCCACCGCCCGCCTGGCTGGACGTCGCCGATCTGGTTGCCCGAGCACCTGTCAGTTCGCCGAGCACCTGTCAGTTCGCGCCCGCTCGCATGTGCCTTCGCCTATTGTCTTCCCATGCGGCGTTGCGACGTTCTGCCCGCCTGCCTGGTTGGCCGTGCGACCTCTCGCCCGCCTGAGCGTCTGCCGGGCATTTGGAGTTGCTCCAGCGGTTCTCCCGCTTCGCCCCGCTCATCCCCTGCCTCATGACGCGAAGCCCACCTCCTGCACGGCCGCCCCCTCTTGCGAAACCGGTTTGCCGGCGACTTTCTCCCGTTTTGACCCCCGTCTACTCTCCTTTTCTTGTCCATTTTGCGTTCTCCCTGTTCGCACGGGTATTGGACGTGGGGTCTGTGAATCGATGATGGGCATATTGTGCAACGCTTCGAGCCTTTCTGGCGCGTATGCGAAAATACGGCGCAGTAATCTTCATATGAGAAAGCAGCATGCGGTATTTGCTGTCCGCATGCTCGAGGAAGGGCTCTATGAATAAGTTGCATATCATGAGAACCGTATGCGCGGTGGGCGTTTCCGCTGCATGCGCATGGGGTCTTGCAGGCTGTTCCGGCACGGGGGCGGCATCCGGCGACTCGAACGGGTCAGACTCCGCAGCCGCCACGGTTGACGGCGTGGAGATCTCCGAAAGCGACGTGACCGCGTACGTGGAAAGCCTTCGGTCGTCCTACAGCCTGACGGACGAGGAATCCTGGGGAAAAAGCCTTGCCCAGCAGGGTCTTTCCGTGGCTGAATTCCGCGAGCAGGTCATTGACGCCTTCGTCACGCGCGAGATCATCCGCTCGCACGCGGCCGACCGGGGCATCACGGTGGAAAGCTCCGAGGTGGACAGCTACATCCAGCAGACGAAGAGCAACTACGACGATGACGAGAAATGGCAGGCAGCCCTCCAGCAGGCCGGCATGACCGAGGACGACTATCGCAAGGAGATAGAGCTGCAGCTGATGGACAAGTACCTTCAGGAAAGCTTCGCCACGGACGAGGCTCTTAGCGAGTCCGACCAGCTGCAGTATGCGCAGATGTACGCGAGCGCCTACGACGGAGCCAAGCGCTCCTCCCATATACTGTTCTCCTCCGAGGATGAAGCAACCGCTCAGGACGTGCTCAACCGCATCAACGCCGGCGAGCTAGATTTCGCCGAAGCGGCTAAGGAGTACTCGCAGGACACGGGTTCTGCCGAAAACGGCGGCGATGTGGGCTGGGACAAGACTTCCTCGTTTGTGGAGGAGTACCAAACGGCCCTTGACTCGCTTGCGAAAGACCAGGTGAGCGGTTTGGTCACCAGCACCTACGGGCTGCATATCATCAAGTGCACCGACGTGTACAACGCGCCGAAGACAACAGGCGAGGACGGCGCCGAAACGGTGGAGATCACGAGCATCGACCAGATCCCGTCCGAATGGCTCGACAAGATCAACGAATCCCTGAAGTCCCAGAAGCAGACCGAAGCCTACCAGCAATGGCTAGAGGAGCAGCGTGAAGCCTCCAACGTCCAGATCAACGAGATGCCCGATGGCCTGCCCTACTACGTTGACGTGACCAAGTACCAGACGGAGGAGGAAGGGTCCGGGACCGACGCCTCCGCTGACGACGCGGCTGCGGGGGCCGATGGCTCGACGGATGGAACGGCGGACGAAGCCGCTGCCGAGGGCGAAGGCGAAGGCGATCAGGGCGGCACCGGCGACGCGGAGGCTGCGGACGGCTCGGGCGCTGGCGCCGAGGGCGCTTCCTCGGAGCAGCCCGCCGAAGCGGCGTAACCTGATCGCAGGGCGGTTCGCACTCCGCACCCCGCATCCTGCGCTTGCGCTTGCGCGTTAGGCGCGGATTGCGCGGCGGTTCGCGTCTTGCACCGCCTCTGCGCGCCTCGCGTCCTGCGTCCCCGCGCCCCGCGTATCGAGCGAGGGTTGCGGCGAACCCTCTGCACCAGGGAGCCGGCATGCGCCGGCTCCCCTTCTTTTGCCCAGGCGCCGAGTGCGGGCGCTTGCGGCGTTTCACGTGAAACATCAAAGACACCGAATTCGTTTGAAGATGCGAAAGGGACGAACCATGGAAGCAGCCAACGAACACCATGACGCCAAGGACGGCGGCCGCGCCTGTGCGTGCGCCGAGGCCCCGCTCGTTGAGATAGAGGACGCCGCAGTCGTTCGCGCGGGGAAAACGATCCTCAGCGTGCCGTCGTTCAGGCTTGGCCTGGGCGAGAACGTCGCGCTGCTCGGCCCGAACGGATCGGGGAAATCGACGTTCGTCAAACTGATAACGCGCGAGATCGTTCCGTTGCATCGCGATCGCCCGCCTGTGCGGTTCAAAGGGCAGCCGCGCGTGGTTGTGTCCGAGGTGAAAAAAAGCCTGGGCATTGTGTCGTCGAGCATGCAGGATCAGATTTCCGTGCATCTGCCGGCCATCGACGTGGTGGAAGGGGGTTTGTTCGGATCCCTGGGCATGCCTGCGCACGCGCACGGCACCGACGAAACGCGTGCGTGGGCCCTTGCCTCTTTGAGGCAGCTGGGCGTTGAGGACCTTGCGGAAAGGGACATCATGACGCTTTCCACCGGCCAAGCGCGCCGGATACTCATAGCGCGCGCCTTGGTGCACGATCCCGAGACACTTGTGTTCGACGAGCCGTGCACCGGGCTTGACCCCGAGGGCATGTACTACGTTCGGAAGAGCATGCGCGTCCTTGCCCGTGCAGGCAAGGGAATCGTGCTGGTCACGCACTACCCGGAGGACGTCATTCCCGAGATTGGGCGGATCGTCCTCATCAAGCGGGGCCAATTGTTCGCCGACGGCGCGAAAAGGGATATGCTGACCGACGAGGTCATGTCGCGCTTGTTCGACGTCCCTCTTCACGTGGAGCGACGCGGCCCTTCCTGCGGGAGGTTGGACGAAGCGTCTTCTTCCGTCGCTCGTGCGGCCGAGTCCTCGGCGCCCTCAGCTACCTTGGCTGCCTGCGAAGGTCGTGAAGAGGAATATTTCTCGCTTGTGAGCGCCTATTAGCTGTTGTATACTACGTATTCGCTGCGCGCCGCATTCGGCGGCGGGCAAGGGAAGCCGCGGAGAGATGTCCGAGCTGGCCGAAGGAGCACGATTGGAAATCGTGTATACGCCACAAGCGTATCTGGGGTTCGAATCCCCATCTCTCCGCCATTAAAAGCCGATGCGACCACCGTCGGCGCGCAATGGATGTTTCACGTGAAACATCCGAGCTGCGAAGAGGCGTTCCCTGTACCCTATGCGGAGGGGTGGCAGAGTGGTTGAATGCGGCGGTCTCGAAAACCGTTTCACCGGCAACCCCGGTGACGAGGGTTCGAATCCCTCCTCCTCCGCCATTCGAGAGTTACGCGAACCCCCGCTCGGGTCGTCTCCTGGGCGGGGGTTCGTTGCGTTTTTGGCTTTTCCGTCGCCGTTGTCGAGCCTTGCTTGCTGTTCAGCATGCTCCATTGTCCGGCGCACGCAGGGCTTTCTTGTGGGTTTGGCTCGCCTCTGCGTTCAGGGGCTGTGGGCAACTGGCTGACATGCCGGGCGTTTTGCGCCCCGGTTGTCCCCGCTCGCCGCGCTGCCGGCCCCCCGAACGCTGATCGGGCAACCGCCCGGCGTTTCAGCTGTCTTGCCCGCTGGCTGTCCCCGCTCGTTGCGCTACCGGCCCCGGGCGCTGATCGGATGATCGTTCCGCCCGTCCGCTTGCTTCGTCCCTCCGACTGCTCCGCGCGCTAATGATACTTATTCATGAATAATGCAAGCAATGCATTTCAACTGCGAAAAACATTAATCAAGATAATGCTGTGGATAATCGGGCAAGAGGCAGTGTGCAGCGGTATAGTGGCGACGAGCACATGATCGATCGAGACGAAGGACTGCCCATGAACGAAGCAACCGCATCCCTGAACCAACTGAAGAAGGCCAGCAAGCTCGTCCGCCTTGCGTTCCACAAGAACGGGCCGAAAAGCTACAAGCGCGGGCAGGGCGCGCTGCTCAACGCGCTGATGGAAAACGACGGAACCACGCAGCGCAAGCTGGTCGACATCCTGGGCATGAGTCGAAGCGAGCTCAAGGACGTGGTGAAGAAAGCCGAGCGAAACGGGTACGTGACTATCGAGGACGTCGAAGGCAAGCGCACGTACGCGGTGAAGCTGACCGATGAGGGCCGCGCCGTGGCCCAGAAGCGCGTGGAGGCCAACGACCGCACCGCTGACGACATCCTCTCCTGTCTGTCCGAGGAGGAGATCGCCCAGATGAACGCCATCACCGAGAAGCTGATTCTGTCGATGAAGGACAAGGGCGTCAACGGAAAGAAGAAGGGCCGCAAGGCGCATCGTCGTTGCTGCTGCCATTAACGAGCCAGGCGGTCTGCGCACAGAGGGCGATGGGCGGCTGCCGATGTCGTCTGGCGAAGAGTTGAAAGCCGGCTGGTCGGCGGTCCGGCGAGGTTGACGGGGCCGGCGAGTTTGATGGGGCCTGCAAGGTTGACGGAGCCGGTGAAATTGACGAGGACGGCGATGTTGACGAGGCCTACGAGGTTGATAGGGCCGGCGAGGTTGGTGGGATCAACGGGATTGGCGTCGGCTGTCGCGCTTTGCCTCAGGGGCCCGGAATGTTTCACGTGAAACATTCCGGGCCTTGGTTTTCCGAAGACGAAAGGCTGTCGAAGGCGGTTGTCGCCTGCAGCAGCGCTATCGATTCGCAACGTTCGGCCCGCCGCCTGTTGTCGTTGGGAGAAAATGCCCATCCTCAAGAGAACCTGGGCACGCCGCCTCTTTCCCCGCGCATCCGTCGGCGCCAATTTTGAAGATACGCCGTGTATGCCTGGAATGCCGCCTTCTGCGGCAGATGCAAGCTCTACACTGGTAAAGGAAAGGCGGTTCGAAACCCCCGGGGGAAGCCGCCGCAGGATGGAAGCGTTGTCGAAAGGACGGATCATGGCTGATCGCGTAGTGGAGAGCTCGGATGTGCAGGTACCCGAGATCCCCGAGATACTCGAGAAAGTCCTGCTGTTCTCTTTGGAGGAAGCCAAAGAGAAGATGCTTCAGGGAGAAGATGTGGTTCCTTTCACGGCGCTGGTGGTCAAGGAGAACCTCTTTCTGGAGAACCATCCCGGTGAATCGGCCGAAGAATGCTTCAACTACGCTCGCCACACGGTGGAGCACGCTCGCGGCGCAGCTGCGTACGCCCTGTGCTACGACGGGTACATCGAGGTGGATGACGGAACGAAGGACGCGCTCATAGCGGAGGGCGGCGTTCCCGGCGAGGACGAGGGGTATGCCGTCGGGTATTTGTACGAAACCGGCGAGGATGGCGCCCCTGTTTTCGAAAAGGAGCCTGCATACGTGGGCGCGGCGCCGAATTTCATGATAGCCCTGCAAGATCCCGAATCCTATGCCGATGACGACATAGAGGAGAGGTACCTCGAAGAAGCTGAGGACGGCAACGAGTAGACAGCAGGAATGTTTCACGTGAAACATCGCGCGCCGCAGGAGACTGCGGCGCTTTTTTTGCGCTGCCGGGCACTAGCGTCCTACGCAGCGCGTCTGGGGGCAGGCGGGCGCCGGCGCGCCGCGAAGCGCGTCCGGAAAGGGGCCGGCGTAACGCGAAGTGCGTTCGGGAGGAGGTCGGCCTCCCGCCAAGCGCGTCCAGGAAGGGGTCGGTGTCCCGCGAAGTGTGTCCGAGAGTGCGCCGATGCCCTGCGGAGCACGTTCGGGAGGAGGTCGGCGTGCGGCGAAGTGCGGCCCAGGACGGGGGGTCGGCCTCCCGCGAAGCACGTTCGAGGGATGGGATGGGCGCGCCGTGCTTTTCGCGGCCAAGGCGTGTTGCGGCCGCGTGGATTCGTCCGGGTTCGCATTGGAGTTGTGCTAGATTCGTTTGAGTTCGCGTTGAGGCATGTCGGATTCGTCCGGGTTCGCATTGGGGCCGCGCTGGGTTCGCTTGGATTCGCGCCGAACTCGCTTGGGTGTACGTTTAGACTGCGTTGAACTCGCTTGGAGCCGTGCGGAGGCGCGTTTGATCTGCACTGGGTTCGCGTTGGGGCCGCGCTGGATTCGCGTTGGATTCGCGTTGGAAAGGCATCGGGACCGCATGAGGGTCCCATTGCAATCGCGTTGGAAAGAAAAATCTCTGCGCTGGATTCGTGCCATATGCGCGCTAGGTGCCTTTGGTGCCATGGCCTTATCGCACTGATAGGAAGAGCGGTCGACGTCAACGTGCGGGCGAGAAGCGCCAAGTGTGGCGAAACGGTGGGAAAAAGCGGCTGGCGAAAGTAAAGGTGTTTCCAACCTTCCTCTTTTGCTAGAATAGCAAAGCTTATTCCTGCCCCGGTTCTTGCCTTCACCAGCCCGGGGCCGTACAGTCCAAAGGAGGTGAGCTGATGAAGGCTTACGAACTGCTGTTTTTTGTCGCTCCGACTCTCGACGAGGAATCCCGTGCCGCTGTTATGAAGCGCATCGAGACCACGGTCACCGACGCCAAGGGCACTATCGACAACGTTGATGAGTGGGGCAAGCGCAAACTCGCTTACGAGATCAATGGTCTGACCGATGGTGATTACACTCTCATCGACTTCCATGCCGATCCCGCTGACGTCGCCGAGCTTGATCGCATCCTGCGCATCACCGATGCCGTTGTGCGTCACATGATTGTGAAGCGCACCGACCGCGATTAAGACACGACGTGGGGGTGTTCGGATGCGTCCGACGCCCGACAGAGAAGAGGTAGGGACACATGAGCATCAACCGAGTGATCATCAGCGGGAACCTGACGCGCGCGCCCGAGCTGCGCTCCACCGCGAGCGGCATGCCGGTGCTCGGCTTCGGCGTGGCGGTCAACGACCGCCGCAAGAACCCGCAGACGGGCGAGTGGGAGGACTACCCGAACTTCATCGACTGCACGATGTTCGGCTCTCGCGCCGAGGCGCTCTCGCGCTACCTCGGCAAGGGCACGAAGGTGTCCATAGAGGGCAAGCTCCGCTGGAGCCAGTGGGAGCGCGACGGGCAGAAGCGCAGCAAGATCGAGGTCATCGTGGACGAGCTGGAGTTCATGTCCAGCCGCAACAGCGACTCGTCGTACGGCGGGGGCATGGGCGGCGGCTATTCGGCTCCCAGCTCCCCTGGAGCTTCCGGCGGCTATGCCGCGCCGGCTGCTCCTCCTATGGCCGCTCCGGTTGTCGACGCCTCTTCTTCGGTCTACGACGAAGACATCCCGTTTTAAGCGAAACGAAAGAGGTTTTACATGTCCGATTACGCGAAGCAGCCGCGTCGCAAGTTCTGCCAGTTCTGCAAGGAGGACTCGCAGTACATCGACTACAAAGACACCCAGATGCTGCGTAAGTACGTTACCGACCGCGGAAAGATCAAGCCGCGCCGCGTGACGGGTGCCTGCACCCAGCACCAGCGCGACATTGCGAACGCCGTGAAGCGCGCCCGCAAGATGGCTTTGATGCCTTACACGGTTCCCGCCATCAGCGGCCGCGGCGACCGTCGCAGCCGCTAGGTGCAAGGAGGAACCATGAAAGTCATCCTGCTCCAAGAATTGAAGAACAAAGGCGGCGAAGGCGACGTTGTTGACGTTGCCGACGGTTTCGCCAACAACTACCTGCTGCCGAACAAGATGGCCATCCTGGCCACGAAGGGCAACCTCAAGCAGCTCGAGCAGCGCAGGCACAACATTGCCAAGCGCGAGGAAACCCGCGTTGCCAACGCCGAGCAGTTGAAGGCCGCGCTGGACAACGCCGCCGTCAAGGTGAACGCCAGGGTTGGCGAGGAGGGCCAGCTGTTCGGCTCAGTGACCGCGCAGATGATCGCCGACGCCATCAAGGAGGCTTTGGACGTCGAGGTGGACAAGCGCCGCATCGAGCTGGGCCATGCCATCAAGACGGCCGGTGAGCACGAGGTTGCCATCTCCATCTACCGCGAGATCAAGGCGACGGTGAAGCTGGTCGTTGGCGACCAGGCCGCCGAGGCCGCTGCCGAAGCCGAGGCTGCCGCTGAAGCCGAAGCTGCCGCAGCTGACGAAGCCGAGGCTGCTGTTGAGGCCGCCGAAGAATCCGCCGTGGACGCCGAAGCTGAGGCCGAGGCCGCTGCCGAGGAGACGGCCGAATAGGCTCAACCCTTTGTTGGCGCGAAAGCCGCTTTGCCCGCTTCGGCGGGACCGAGCGATGCGAACCCCCTCCCGCCGGGAGGGGGTTTGTTGTTTCCGGCGATAACGGTTGAAAGGCGCGTTTGTCCTTGCCGCTTGCGGTATCATGGGAGCCTCTGTAGAGGTTGAGAGGAAGAGTGCTCATGCCCGGTCCCAACGCTCCGTACAATCCCGATTTCGCGCCGGAGGAGCCTGTCGCCGACAGACGGCGGCTCGAACCGCAGAACATCGAGGCGGAGAAATCCGTCCTGGCCGCGTGCATCCTCACGCAGGAGGCCATAGAGGAGGTGGCCGCCAAGCTGGTCCCCCAGAACTTCTACCGCGCCTCCCACCAGCGCATCTTCGAGTCCATGCTGGACCTCTACGGCCGCCACATCCCCATCGACCACATCTCGCTGGCCGACAACCTCAAGGCCGCCGGCCAGCTGGAGGCCGTCGGCGGCCGCGCCGAGATACTGGAGCTGGCCGACAACACCTTCGCGCTCACCAACTGGCCCAACCACGTGGAGATAGTCAGACGCACCTCCATCCTGCGCGACCTCATCCGCGCCTCCGACTCCATCAAGTCGCTGGCCTACGACGCCCCCGACGACTTGGACTCGGTGGTGGAGGACGCGGAGAAGACGCTGTTCAGCGTGACCGAGAAGCGCGTGGCGTCGTCGTTTCGGAAGATGAGCGCGCTTGTGATGGACGCCTACGAGGAGATCCAGCAGATAGCCGCGCAGGAGAACAAGATAGTGGGCGTGGCGTCGGGCTTCCGGGACGTGGACGAGCTGTTCCACGGCTTCCGCGGCGGCGACCTGGTCATCCTGGCCGCGCGCCCCGGCGTGGGCAAGACCTCCTTCGCCCTCAACCTGGCCACCAACGCGGCCAAGCTGGGCGCCACCGTGGCGTTTTTGTCGCTGGAGATGAGCGCCTCCCAGCTGGTGCAGCGCATCCTGTGCTCCGAGGCGCGCGTGAGCCTGTCCGCCGTGCGCTCCGGCAAGGTGCAGGACGCCGACTGGGCCGCCATCGTGGAGGCGTCCAGCAACCTGTCGAACCTCAACATCTACATCGACGACACGCCGGCGCTGTCCATCCTGGAGCTGCGCGCCAAGGCGCGCCGCGAGTTGCGCGACGCCGAGAAGGGGCTCATCGTGGTCGACTACCTGCAGCTCATGCAGCCGCCCAAGGCCCGCGCCGACGGCAACCGGGCCGTGGAGGTGGGCGAGATCTCGCGAGGCCTTAAGGTGCTCGCCAAGGAGATGGACATGCCGGTGATCGCGCTCTCGCAGCTCTCGCGCGCCGTGGAGATGCGCGGCAAGAAGCGCCCGATGCTCTCCGACCTGCGCGAGTCCGGCTCCATCGAGCAGGACGCCGACATCGTGGCCTTCATCGACCGCAGCATGGACGAGGCCGAGGCCGAGAGCGAGGACCGCCCCGACCTGGGCACCGCCCAGCTCATAGTGGCCAAGCACCGCAACGGCCCCACGCGAGACATCCCGCTGGCCTTCAACGCCGAGTACACGCGCTTCATGGACTTCATCGACGAGTCCCGCGTGCCCGGCTACCTGTAGCCTCGGCTGGACCCCGGCTTCGCCCGGCTCTTCCCAACCGCCTTCTCATCCCTTCTTTGTGCCCAGGTTCTCTCTGTTGAACCATCGTTGGCATGGGCCTGCCGCCCGCAAGTTGGTCACAAACCGCGCCCTGTGGCACTCCGGACGGCCGATCCGGCGCACCGGCGAGCCGCGCGATTCCGGCGACCTGGGGATTCTCCGGGCGCGAGGGGCGCGGAGGGCGGGAAGACGGCCCCGCGCGTGCCACAGGGCGCGGTTTGTGACCAACTTGCGGGAGACCCCTCGCCGAACCGCCTCCGGCAGGTTCGTGCCAACGCTGGTTTAGCAGGAGCCCAGGTTTCCCCAGTCGCCTTTTGCGTTCCTTTACCTGGCTTTATCCGGTGCCCTTTTGCCTCCCGCACCCCCCTCTTGCACCCCTGCGCCTTTGAACCGAAAACAGCCTGATCAAGTGCCATAGAATCCCCTATCCCCCGTCGCAAAAGCGGCGAAGGGGGACGTAGGGGGCGGCTTTATATGCTCTCTCCAAAGTACCATAGGGACCTCACGGACTCAGACGCCGCTGCAAAGGCTTTGCTGCAAGGGCTT
This sequence comes from Candidatus Rubneribacter avistercoris, assembly GCA_019115845.1. GTDB lineage: Bacteria > Actinomycetota > Coriobacteriia > Coriobacteriales > Eggerthellaceae > Rubneribacter > Rubneribacter avistercoris. Next base: position 13,167 of record DXCU01000059.1, read on the forward strand.
GTGCGGACGGCGAGGCCACGGTATTGAGGAGAGAAGGCGAGTATGGACAGAACGACGGAGACTTTGGAGAAAGCGACGAGGGCAAGAAGGAAGGCGGGTTCCACCGCCGCCCGCATCTTGCTCTCGTTGGCGTTGGCGATGGGGATGGTCCCCGCGCAGGCGTTTGCGAACCCTGCAGATGGCGCGCCTTCGGATGGCGCGTCGGACGCTTTGGTTGAAGGGGCGTCTTTGGGCGACGTGCTGGCGTCGGGTTCGCTCCCCGTTCCCGTTGAAGCGGATTTGTCCGCTGCGGGTTTGGACCCGCAGCGCGAGGACGCCTCCGCTCCGAATGGCCACGCTGCGGCCGAATTCGCCGGCGGCGCGCTTGTCTCCGAAGCCGACTTGGAGAAGCTGGTGCCCGGGGCCGACGAGGCGTTGGGATCCCCCGAAGTCTCCGGAGACGCGGGCGCGGTCGAATCGAATCCGGCTGAGGAGGCGGCTTTGGAAGACGGACTCGCGCCCGAAGCTTCAAACAACCTTGCCGACGGCGAGCAACCCGCTGCCGGCGCCGATGCGGCCAACGACGCGGAGGCTTCCGTGCAGGAAGTCCCGTCCGCTTCCGAAACCGCCCCCGCCGACGGCCTTCCGGCCGCCGACACCGCCGCCGATTCTTCCAATACCGCTGACGCCGCCGGCGCCCCCGCCGACCCTGCCTCGGCTGACGCTCCCGGCGCCCCCGCCGACCCCGCCGATCCCCTCTCCTCCTTCCTTGATCTCGTCGGCCCCGAGGAGGCTCAGGCAACCGAGCTCTTCACTCCTCTTGTGTCCGCCACCGCCGAAACCGCCGAGACCGAGCGCGCCCTCATGTCGGCCGCGCTTGCCGATCCTTCGTCCTACCAAGGCGCCTGGCTGTATGACGCCGCTTCGGGCGAGAAGGTGCTCGGCGCTGACGGCAAGCCCGTGCGCGTGGTTGCCGCCGACTCCCGCGCCGAAGGCGAGGTGCGCTATGTGGCCGCCGGCTCATCCGAGGTTCGCCTGCTGGGCGCGGATCGGGTGATCGTGGTGGAGTACGGCAAGGTGGCCGAAATCGGAGCGGAAGACGATGGAGGCGACGAAGCGCAAGAGCCTGCCGACACCGCCGATGCCGACACCGAGGGCGGCGAGCCCGTCGACAGCCCGGCCGAGGGCGGCCCGCAGACGTTCGCCCTTGACTCCAACGCGGCCGTGGGGCAGGTGACGGGCGTCAAGTGGGAGGTTGACGGCGTCATCCAGCAAGACCCCGCCACCATCACCTTCAAGGGCGGCGACATCAACCAAGAGAGCGCCGCCATAAGCGGCAAACCCAATTTCAGCTTCCTGGCCGCCTACGTGGTGCTCAACGGCATCCGTCACGAGATTGACTACCTGGGCACCGCCCAGATCGGCTCCGGGCAGAAAACCGTGTACGCGCTCAAAGACGGCACCGGGTCCACGGACTCAACCACCATCGTAACCTACGCGAACGCAGGCGACCAGTTCGTGTTCACCTACGAGAACACGCTCGATAGCCGCAAGGTGTCGCTGAACACCAAAAATTACGACAACAGGGTGGATTCCGCCCTGAGGACCGTTCAGTTCATCGACGTGCCCTCGGAGGTCAAACCCGGCCAGTACTTCACGTTCCAGGTGTTCTTTCCCAACGACAAGGTGAACCTTCACTGGGAAGCTGCCTCGAATAAGTACTATGCGAATTTGAAAGCGGCGCCCAAAACCATCTTGAAAACCACGATAGAGGGCGGCGTGCTGCGCACCTACGGAGCGACCGCTGCGGAGAACATCCCGTCAGGGGCGGTGGTCACGCTCAATCCTTGGCTTTCATACGCGGCCGAAGACCTCAGCTCCATAGACTCCTACGTGCACCATACGATCACCATGACCGGCGTGAACGAGCAAAGTCCCATGGTGCTCAGCAACGGCTACCAAGATAAATGGGGATTCTTGTTCGACACTGACAAGCCGCTCAAGGGGGTGTTCGAGGCGAAGAACAGCTCCGGGAACAGCCTGGTCGGAAGCGCCAACAACAATTCGGTGTGGCGGACCGCCACCACGGTCAACGGAGGGTTAGCTGGCGCACTGGGCAAAGAAGGGGTCCGATCGATCAGCGGTTCCGCCACATCTTCCATCGACTCAAGCAACAAGACGGAGTTCACCCTCCAGGTGCGTGCAAGCGGCTTTTGCCAGACCACATCCTCAAGCTGGCATTATGTTATGGGCAGCATAAAGGTGAACGGGGAAAACGTCTCGTACATCAACAGCGACCGGCTGAACAACGGAAGCACCGCGTCTGCGACCACGACTTTCCGCTCGGGCGACATGACCGGCTTGAAAGTGACGGTGACCACGAACCGGCAACACGGCAGCGCTGGATTGGGAGCCGATAACAATTACAACAATAACAACCCCTTCACCTATTACGACATCAAGTTCGAAAACGTCTACACCGACCTCGACATCGACATCAACATGGTCCAAGGGGGCTCGTGGTGGCAGAACAACGCCAATCCCGCCGGCGCGTTCACCGTGTCGTCCCACGAGGGCATGGACGTGCAGGTGTTCAAGGGCCAGCAAGGCCAGTACGGCCAAGAGAACCTGTGGGAGAATGTCGACAGCAGGAACGTGTGGAGGTTGTCGGACTTCCTGAAAACCCCCACGACGGTCATCCGCTACAAACCGGCGGAAGGGTATGTGTTCTCTAACGCCGAGTACGCCACGTATGGGAAGAACCTGGGTCCGGACGGCTTGAACGTGGTCAAGATAGAGGGCATCGACGAGGGCAACGGCCAGAAGAACGGCACCCGGGGTTTCAGCACCATTCAGGGAACGACATCGCAAGGCTGGGTGATAGCCCAGATGGCCGCCAACATGGGTGCGGGCCTGAAGGGCGGCCAGGTGAACGTGCTCAACATCGACGTCGCGAAGATGGTCAAGCCCGCTGAGTACAAGGTGACGTACGAAGGGCAGTACACGGACTCCAGCGGCACGAACTGGTGGGGCTACTGGCGCTCGGGAGATCCGGAGGGTTACCTTCCCAAGAGTCCCGAGGACAACGACACCTACGGCATCGGGTCGATTGCAAACCCCGTCATACCGGTGAGCACCCTGCTGCCCAACCCGACCAAGCGCCTGGTGGAGGCCGGCAAGGCTCCCGTGTACTTCCAGGGCTGGGAGGTTAAAAACGTCGTCTCCGCCGAGGCGGGCAGCGGCCTGACCTACGGCACGCCGCCGGGCGGCAGCTCGCCGACCTACTACGTGCTGCCGGGCGGGAGCATCGATTTGTCGAGGGTCACGTTCGACAACAAGGTTTCCGACGTGATCAAGGGCAAGGTCATCCTCGATGCCCTGTACACGGAAACGGCGGGCACGGGATCGACCGTCCAGAAGAAGGTCAACGTGTACCGCCACTCCGAGGGCAAGACGGGCTTCGGAAACGACGCGTACGCGGTGGTCGAGGAGTGGGTGACGACGGCGGTGGGAGCCACGGTTGACCTCACCTTCGTCAACCAGACGATCGCCGAGGGCGACGACACCTTCGTCATGAACATGGACAGTGGCAAGACGGGCATCGTTGCCGGTCAGAACCCCATCAAGGACGGAAACGACCCCATTGCCAACATCTACTACGAGAAGGTGGCCGCGATTGCCTACGACAAGGGCAGCGCGTCGGGCGTGACGGGCAACGCACCCGCCGATCAGGGCAGGTGGGCCTACGATACGGTGACGCTGGATAGCGGCAACGGCCTCTCCCGCGCCGGCTACACGCTGGCGGGTTGGTCAACCACGCAAAACCTGCCCGCGGGGGACTTCAACCCCACCAACAACCCCACGCGCGACTACGCTTTGGGGCAGACCGGCGTGCAGGTTCCCTGGGACGGCATGACGCTCTATCCGGTGTGGAAGTCCAGCGTGAAGGGCGCCAAGTTCAACTTCGGCACCAACTGGTACTACCAGGGCAACCCGAACCAGCAGGTGGACCAGCTCAACGGCGGCGCGAAGTACCGCTACGACATCACGAACGCGAGCGCGACGACGCTGGCCGCAGCGCTTGGCATGACGGATCTGCCGCGTCAAGCGAACGAAGACGAGCTGCCCGGCTCCTTCACCAACACCAATATCGACGAGCTGATGAACAAGCATCTCTTCGACGTGAAGCTGGGTTCCGGTGCAAACGATGCCGGCACGAACGAGAACAATTACTTCGAAGGCTGGTACACCGGCGTCGGCGGCACGGGCACGCGGGTCACCAAGGACACGGACCTCAGCACGCTTACTCCCAACGGCAACGGCTACATCCAGCTGTACGCCAAATGGGGCAGCCGCACCTTTGCTGCGGGCGCGGTGTCCGGTGTGGAGGACAAGTCGCTGAGCACGGGGTACCAGGGCGGCAGCGCCGACGGCAACCTTTCCGGGGACGCTCTGGCCAACAGCGGCCAGTGGAACATCAGCATCCCCATCACGCGCTTTGGCGCGGGCAGCACCGACGCTGCCAGCGCCTCGGCGGTCAGCTGGCCGCGCATCACGTCGTATAGCCTGAATCCCAGCAACGACAACTTCGCCCTGTACGCGCCGAACGGCGACGAATTGCTGAAGGACGGCAAGGCGCTTGCGTGGCAGCACACCTCCGGCGCGAACGGCGAGATGAAGTTCAGCGCCGTGCTCAAAGACGGCCTGACGCCGGGCGAGTACAGCACTGCGATCCAAGTCAAGATTGACCTCGGTCCCACCGCAGGCGGATGGCACCGCTTCCAGACGGTGAGCATTCCCTTGAAGGCCACGGTCACGGGCGACCTTGACATCAAAACCCCGACCATCGACTACGAGACGGAGGAGATCACGTTCACCGGTGCCGACGTTGCGGGCGCCACGGTCACGGGCGACAACTTCAACCACACGGTGAAAAACGACGGCGACAAGGCGTCGCTTGCGAGCGCGCTTGACGCGTGGCTCGCCGGCGACCAGTCCACGGAGCTGACCCTGGAGAAAACCCAGGAGTTCTACCGCCCGCACACCAGCACGATCTCCGTTCCCCATCGCCCGCAGGCGCCGGAGGCGACGGTGGCCTCGACGGTGGGTTCGGACCAGGCCACGCTTTCCATCAACAGCCCCCGCGACGGTTTCAGCTACCAGTACATCAAGTGCGACAGCAACGGAACCGAGGCCGCCGGCGCCCAATGGACCGACATGGGCACCGCCAGCGCGGGCGGCGCCGTGCAGGCGAGCGTCGACGCGGGCGCGTACTACAAGGTGCGCATCAAGGGCAGCAACGCCAACAGCAACTTCGCCTCTGAGCCGTCGGCCGTCTACAAGGCCACGCACGAGGTGATGGTCACCCTCAGTCATGCGAACGACCACGGCAAAGACATGAGCAGCCTGGTGAAGGCCGGCATCGAGGCCGACGGCACCTTGGGCGGCTGGGACGCGTGGACCGGCGAAAAGGTCCACGAGGTTGGCTCCTACCTCCAAACCGGCTCCATTTGGAGCAAGGCCACCGCGCTCGTTCCCGGCTACAAGCTCAAGTCCATCTCGTATGCCGGCACGGAGCACACGAGCGGGAACATCCAGATCACCGCAGCCGGCCCCGTGACGTTCAACTGGGTGAAGATCAGCCAGACGGTGACGTTCGACTACAAGGGCGCCCAGGTTGAGAACCAGGGCAACAGCAGCCTGCTTGGCGAGAAGGCCGCGTTCAGCCACCCCGACGGCTGGGCGCAAGACGACGGCAGCACGGTGCGCGACGACCGTCACCCCGATCCTAAGAAAAACGGCGCCAACCTTGACGCCTTCGACTTCTACCGGGACGGCCAGGCGTTTGCGGGCTGGTGGACGAAGGACGGAACCGACACCGGCGACTGGGGCGAGCAGTACACCAAGGACACCAAGGTGTACGATCTGGTCAAGCTGGCTCCGGAAACCGATCTCACGGTGTACGCCAAGTGGGTGGACGTCGATTACTCCATCACCGGCAGCAGGGTTGAGAACGGAGACACGGACACCTCGCTTGCGGTGGGCTACAAAGACGACGGCATCTACGATATGGAGGTGAACCTGACCGGCACGCAGAGCGGCGGCGAGGGCGGCATTGCGCCCGACCTGCGGGTGCTCGGCGTCTCGGCGGAGGCTGTGGGCGCGAACAGCGACGCGTTCAAGGTGACCGTCACCAGCGGGGACAGCGGCGACTTCGACACCGCGCTGGGCCACGGCGTTGGGCTGCAGGTTGCGCCGGCGGACGGCCAGGGCGCGCTTGCTGTGGGCGAATACCAGATCAAGCTGAAAGTAAGCTACGACGGCGGCAGCCAGTACGGCCTTGACCTGGGCACCAACGTGAAGGACGGAAGCGAGAACGCCGGCAACCCGGCCTACTACGTGACGGTGACGCTCAAGGTTGAGAAGCTGCCCGTTTCCGATCTGGACGTGAAGTTCGGCCCCATCGACTACGAGAACGAGCGCATCCAGATTGTGGGCACCCATGTTCCCGCCACGGTGGACATGGCCAAAGAGCACCTTGAGATCGCCGGCGCCGATGCGGCTACGGCCAACGTCAACTGGGACGACTGCTGGGTGGTCGAGGACGGCAAGCTGTATTTGAACCTTTCTCGGGCACTCGATAGCGATCAGGGCAACTGGGCCGGCGACGGCAGCGCCCTAGAGCTGACGCTGAACCACAAAGTCTGCGACACCCACGAGGCGGGCACGCTGGACACTGCCGCGTTCAACGGCCGCGGCAACGCTCCGGGGCTTGTGGCCGACTCGTACTACGAGGAGGGCGGCCAGCAGCGCGTCCCGGCGTTTGGCGAGGGCGCGTCCGGCACCGTGCGCATCGACACCGCCGGCATGGACCCTGCGGAGACGGTCCTTCTGCAGCACAGCATGGTGGAGGGCGGCGTTTCCGCGTGGCACAGCCTGAACGGGGCGACGTCGTTTGCCCATGCCGCCGATGCGGACAACCCGTACGGCGTGCGCGTCAGGTGGAAGGCCGACAGCGCGGCGGACGCGCACGACGGCTGGTTTGCCAGCCGCGTCAACAACGTGTGGATCGACCAGTGGTACAAGGTGGAGTACAAGCTGCTCTACACCGACCTCGAGGGCGCGCAGCAAGACGGCAACGCCGTTGCCGGCAAGCTGAACGCCGACGGCACGGTGACCGCGCGCAGCACCTTCTACGGCGAGGTGAACGGCACCACCGCCAATGTGGCCGAGCGCGAGAAGTTCTACGTGCGGGCGGGCGCCAAGGAGACGCTGCCCGTGTTCGGCAAGGGCGACGGCACGTGGGAGACCCCTGGTTTCGACATCGTGAAGATAGAGCAGGGCGTCCTTTCCCCGGGCACCTCCGCCACGCCCGGGGTCATCGAGGACCAGAAGGACCAGGTGTACGGCGCAACCCAGTCCAACGACATAACGGGCGACACGCTGATCACCTACACCCTTGAGCCCAAGACGCTCACGGTGCGCTGGAACATCTCCAACGCCAGCACCCAAGACCCCTACCCCAACGACCTGCCCAGCACGCAGAAGGTGAGCTGGCTGGAAACGGTGCGCACCAGCATGCTGGCAAGCTCCGGCACCGACAAGTGGGATCCCGACAACGCCACCTGGGTGAGCAAGTACTTCGACAGCACCACCCTTGGCGACGACGGCAAGCCCATCGATCCTGTCAGCGTCAACTGGCCGGGCTACATGCGCGACCCGTGGCAGCTGTGGGCCAACGACGCGAACGTGGACAGCTTCCATCCCTTCCAGGTGGGCCAGACGCTGTCGCACGTGTGGAACGTCAGCCCGGCCGAGTACGGTCAGAACGCCCAGGGAACGGCGGCCACCTCGTGGCGCGACGTGGAGGGCCTGACCTTCGGCGTGCAGTACCGCACCTCCACCGGCCAGTACGGCGTGGTGTTCAACGTGCCCAACGACATCGACGGCGTGACGCTGGTGAACGGCAACTCGGCCGACAGCCGCCTGTCCAAGGTGACCGCCGAGGGCAAGGTGGATTCGCAGGTGAAGATAGACGGCACCGACGTTTCCCTCAACGCCCCCGGCGTCCTCAAGGACGGCAACGGCGAGGCCATCGTGTTCTCGGGCTTTTTGTTCGACGAGCCGGGCAAGAGCGGCGCGCAGCCTGCGCTTGGCAACTACCATAACGAGAAGTGGCAGTTCGACACCGCCGGCGGCGGCGCGGGCCAGAAATCGATCTGGGACCATGCCAAGACCGTTGAGGAGAACGTTCACAACGCCTACGTTGACACGTGGAACGTCAAGACCGAGAACGGAGACAAGGTGGGCCCCATGGACGGCACCGCGCGCCCGGTTCCCTACGGCCCGGACAGCGACAGCAGCTACAGCGACAGCGCGGAGCTGCCGGATTACGCCAAGTTCTCGCTGGCGGCGCGTTTCGAGGACGCTCGCCTGGCCGACGCGCCTTTGTCCGCGGCGTTCGAAGAGGGTCAGATCGGCGGCATCAGCCTGCCGCTGACGGCGCGCGATTTCTTCGACCCGGCGGACGGGGGACGCAACAGCGCGGGCGACAAACCCTCGTTCAGCGATTTCAGCGCAACGGTTGCGAACACCTCCACCGGCATCGACTCCTCGGTGGCCAACGACTGGCTTTCCGCAGGCGCGCTGTCGGGCCAGATAACCGACGACGGCGCAAAGGTGGACCTGCCGCTTACGGTGAAGAGCGATTTGAAGCCCGGGCGCTACACGGCCGAGGTGACGGTGACCTACCGCTACACCGATTCGTTCGGCAGGCAGCATGACGGGCTGACCAAGACCTACACGGTGACGGTGGACGTGACCTCCGACGGCCAGACGGCCGAGGAGGGCGACTACACCGCCACGGTGCATGACTACGCCACCATGCGCGCCAACGCGGCCACCGAACTGGGCGACGCCGCCTCCCTGGCGCAGAAGATGGGCCTTTCCGTCATGGTGGAAAACGCCGACGGCACGGTGAGCGCGGTTTCCCAGGGCACGGGCAACGGCCAGTACACCTTCACGGCAACCCCCAGCTCCATCGGCCAAGACGACGAAAGCCCCATAGAGGTGAGCTACGTTGTGACCGTGAAGGACGGCACCGGCGCGACGCATACCCTCAACGTGCGCGCGAACGTGCACCTGTACGATACGGGCGTGGAGCAAAACGGCGTGAAGGTGTTCGCCAACAACGCCCAAACGACGCTGCCCGAAAAGGACAAGGAGGCGCTCGGCTCCAACTACACCGCTTGGGCGCTCGCCTTGGTCGGCGGCGCCGCGTACGACGTGAACAACAACTACCAGCCGCTCACGGTGACGATTGGCGCTGACGATGGCCTGAGGGAGGCCAATCCGGATACGGTGGGCACCCAGGTGCAAACCCACGTGAAGGTGACCGGCGCCGACGTGTCGGCAAAGCCCAACGTGACCATCAACAAGGCAACGATTGCGGCGCCGAGCGCCCCCGTGCAGGATGCGAGCGCCTACGCTGTCGATGCGGTGACGTGGGAGGCGGCGACGCACGGCAACGACTTCAGCGTTGCGCAGATCGACCAACCGGCGGGCAACGCGTGGAAGGTGGACTACGCGCCGCAGATGGAGTACGCGGTTGACGGAAACGAGGGCGCGCCGGTGTCCGGCCTGACCCAAAACGGCCTTTCGCCCAACACCTCGCATCAGGTGAAGGCGCGCTTCGCCGCCAGCAAGGTGTACGACGTGGACGCAGCCGGCTGGAGCGCCGAGGCAACCATGTGGACGAAGCCTAGCGCCCCTGCCGAGGGCGCGGCGAACGGCCAGCCGACGTACACCTACGATTACGCCGCCGAAACCGTGACGGCTCCCCAGACGTATGCCGAAAACGGCAACGACGTGACGCTTGAACTGGATCTTTCCAACCCGACCGCAGCGGGTGGCACCATCACGGCCAGCGTGGCCGATCTGGCGGGCACGAAGGAGGGCGCGTACAAGGGCGCAACCCAGCCCGGCGTCCAAAGCGGCACCTTCACGGCAACCGCCACGGGCAAGGCGAGCACGCTGGAAAGCGACCAGGCTGTCATCAGCACGGTTCCCCAGCGCGCGGCCAAGCCCGACCTGGTCTATGCGCCTCCCATCCTGCAGGCCGACAAGGGCACGTTCACCGGCTGGGACGCCGCGTACGTCAAGAACGCGGCCAACCCGACCGAGGGCACGGAGTACGAGACTTTCTACCAGGTGTCCAAGGTGGACGACGCCGACGCCGGCGCGCGCACGTGGGAGCCGGTCAAGCTTGCCTACCAGGGCGGCGAGTGGACGTACCAGGTTGACCCCGGCTCCACGTACGTGTTCCAGGTGACCCACAGCGACGGCGCGTGGTTCAAGAGCGCCGAATCCGACCAGTACCGGGTTGTGGCGGGCGCCTACATTGTGGCGAACGACTTCTCCATAGCCAAGACGGCCATCGAGAAGTACTACGACGAGGCGAACGGCTCCTACACGCTGAAAGCCGACGACGCCTCGCGCAACGAGTTCGAGACGAACCTGAAGAACTGGGCGGCCGCAGGCGTCATGCCCAGCGGCTCGGGCATGACGGTGAAGGTGGACTTCGACACCGCGTTTGGCGCGGTGCCGGTTGAGGGCGCATACGAGGTGACGTTCTACCTGCAAGATACCGCGGGCCAGAAGGTTACCGGCTCGGAAAAGAAGGTGACCATGGCCGTGACCTCGTCGGGCGATCCCTCGGTGAACCCGCAGGCCAAGCTGTTCGCCTCCAACTTCGCAGTGGGCAAGGACGAGATAGGGGACTCCTGGACCGGCATGGCCGAGATGAACCAGCTGGCCTGGGACCGCTCGAACGCGCACGGGACCAAGAAGAACGGGGCCGAGGAGCTGGCGCTGGCCGACGTCGAGGTGACCATCGCCCCGGCGGGCGGCTCCGCGCAGGCCGTCACCGACCCGGCGGCCATCGAGCGCGGCTCCTACCGGGTGACGTTCAGGTACCAGCCCCTGACCGCCGACGGCCAAAACGACGGCACGGCGGTGACGGCCACCGTCACCATGACGGTGTACGACCACATGGGCGCCTCGGACGGCTTCCTGGTGGCTTCGAACGACTTCACCGCCGGCGCGGACGAGCTGGTGTGGGACGATACACCCGGCGCGTCCAACAGCGGCTTCCTCTCCGACGCGGAGGCCGTCAAGCGCGCGAGCGCGACGCTGTACGCGGCCGACAACGCTGCCGTGGCGCTGCCCTCCGACGGGCTTGCCGTTGACCTGACGGCTCTGCGCAACGCCTTGGGCCGCACGACGGTGACGGACGGCGCGGTGTTCACCGCCAAGAACGACACCGCCGCCCAGAAGGCGAGCGCGGCGTCGGATGTGCTGGTCACCGACGACAGCGCCGTCAGCACGGACTACAGCCTGAACGGCAACGACTTCTTCATCTCGCTGGAGGAGCTGCAGGGCAAGAAGCTGCTGCCCACCGGCAGCGGGACGCCGACCGCGCAGTACAACACGCAGCTCATCTACAACCGCGGTCAGGTGATGCCCGTCAACCTGGGCACCGGCGGCACGCTGCCGTTCAACCAGCTGTACTACACCGTGGTCACGCCTGCGGGCGAGTCGCTGACGAACAAGGACAGCGGCACGCTCAACGGCCACACCGGCTGGACAACGGGCGATTACCAGGTGACGATAGCCGTCCAGGCCCAGGAGAGCACGAGCATCCAGGTCACGATGCACGTGTACGACAACGGCCAGACCGTGATCGACCCCGACGGCAACGGATATTTCGCCATCTACAGCAACAACGTGCATGTGAAGGAGGGCGCCGATCTGGCGGAGCTGGTCAAGCCGGATAGCGACTACGAGAACCTGCGCAACGCGGCCCAGGTGGCGGCCTACTTCCAGGAGTTCAACGGCACGCATCGCCCCTACGGCGGCAGCGACGTGGCAACCGGCACGGGCGACCAGCTGGCCCAATTGGCCGCGAAGAAGGCGGGGGAGAGCGCGCCGGTGACGTTTTTGGCTCCCAAGACCGCAGCCGAAGCCGAGCGCGCGCAGAGCACCAGCACGGTGTTCGTGCACGGCGACGGCACCTCCGACCCCGACGGCAACGGCATTTGGGCCAATCCGTTCGCGTTCGGCCTGAATGAGCTGACAGGCGAGGGGGCCTTCGCCTCCACGCCGGATGCCCTGACCGACGCGCTCAAGGCCGAGATGTACGACCGCGCCAACGTGACCGGCGTCCTGGACCAGGTGGGCCTGCCCGCCGCGTTCGACGGCGCCAAGGTGAGCGTTGCGGTGGTGGGCGCCCAGGCCGGCGACGCATGGGCCGCCAAGACCTACCAGGTGACTTTCAGCCTGGTGGCGGACGGCACGAAATCCGCGACGGTTTCCCTGACGGTGTACCCCTACGGCGCCAAGGGCGACCGCTACGCCGTGTTCTCCTCGCCGTTCAAGGTGAGCGAGGACGATCTGCCGAGCCTGACCGACGAGCAGCTGGCCACGTTGGGCAAGGTGACCGTGTACGACGCAGACAACCTGTCGGCTCCCATCGCCAGCGGCGCCGCCGCGCTCGACAAGGTTGCGGTGGACAAGACCGGCCTCAAAAACGGCGATGCCTGGAAGACGGCGGGCGACGACGCATGGGTGAACTACACGGCAAACGACGACGCCGCGGCAACGGCCACCTCGCAGGTGACCATCTGGGGCGGCGGCGCGGTTGACCCCGGTGCGGGCAACCAGATCCTCGCGCAGGACTTCGTCACCTCCAAAGAGGAGCTGGCGGGGGCCGGCGACGCGGCGGCGCTCAAGCAGCTGCTGTTCGATCTGGCCAACGTGACGGGTGTGAAGGACGGCCAGGCCATCACGGTGGCTAACATAAGCAAGATCACCGTGAACGGCGACGACGAGGAGGCTTCGGCCGACAACATCGTTGACGGCGCCGAGGTGACGTTCCATCTGGACGGCACCGCCCTCAAGGCCACGGTGACCGCCACCGTGCACGACAAGGGCGGCTCGCACGAGGGCGCCGACGGCACGCGCTACGGCATCTTCGCCCGCGACTTCGACTTCTCCGAGGCCGATAAGAACGCCGGGCTGCTGGACGCCGCCGACAACTACGGCATGCTGCAGCGCTTCGCCGGCGTGACGGCTACCGTGACGGACGCGGACGGCCGCTACACCGTGCTCGACGGCGCGGACGCGGGCAACGTGGGCGTGAACGCGGGCGACGTGGCGGCGCTGGGCGCGCTGGCAACTGCGGGAGCAAGCCATGCGGTGACGTTCACCAACGCGAAAGACACGGAGAACCCCCAGGTTACGGCCGCTCCTCTGGGCACCTACCGCGACGGCGGCCAGACCGATCCGGGAACGGGCACGCTCTACGCCGACGACTTCACCATGGAGCGCGGCGACCTGAGCGGCTCAACCGACCTGGCAGGCACGTTCTGGACCAACGCCAACGCTGGCGGCTTCAAGGCCGACGGCACCGCGCTGGGCGTGAACGACGTGGCCGTGCAGGTGCAGAAGGCCGACGGCACGTGGGTTACGGCTGCGGACTACGACGAGGGTTGGAGCAAGAACGCCTACGAGGTGAGGTTCTCCTACACCGAGAACGGCAAGACGGTGGAGGCCCAGGTGACCTTGACGGTGGCCGACGACTCCGCCACCCAGGGCGGCGTGAGCATCTCCGCCAACGACTTCAACGTGGCGGCGGCCGACCTGCCTGCGGCCGCCGACGGCGCCGAGGCGCTGCTCAAGTGGCTCTACGAGCAGGCGCAGGCGCGGGCCATGGTGAACGGCGCGCCCGTGAGCGCCGACGACCTGGCAAACGGCGGCGTGAGCGCCACCATCGACGGCAAGGAGCCGACCGCGGCCTGGCCTACGGGCAAGGGTAGCTACCAGGTGGCGTTCACCGTGACCAAGGACGCCGATACCGCCACGGCTGTCGTCACCATGACGGTGTTCGACAACGGCGGCGAGGTGGTTGGCCCCGACGGCACCTCCTACAAGCTGTATTCCAACGACTTCACGGTGAGCGCCGAGGAGCGCACGGACTCGTGGCCCGACGACGCCGAGCTGATCAAGCGCGGCCAGGTGGTGGCGGTGCCCGCAGGCTCCACGGCGGCCGATCCGAACGCGCCTGTCGCCGTGACCGACCGCGGCGGGCTTGCGACGGCCGAGCCGGGCGCGACCGTCCAGGTGAAGTACGGCCTGGCGAACCAGCAGTCGGGCGAGGGCTGCGCGTCTGAGGTGTACATCACGCCGGGCGGCGGCACGGATCCGGACGATCCGGATGCCAAGGCGTCCATCTTCGCCGGCGACATCTACACGTCCGTCGACGAGCTGGCCGCGAACGCCAGCGATGTGGCCGCGCTCCTGTACCGGCTGGCCGGCGTGTTCGGCACGGACGCGGACGGCAACGCCCTGCCCGGCGCCTACGACGTCGGCAAGGTGCAGGTGACCGTGGGCGAGGGCGCCGAGGCTCCCACCGTGAGCAACGTGGTGGACGGCGTCAGGGTGACGTTCACGGTCGTGGGCACCAAGGCGCAGGCCACGGTGACGGCGCACGTGTCCGACAACGGCGGCTCGGTGGTTGACCCCTCGACGGGCGTTTCCTACGGCATGTTCTCGGACGACTTCGACTTCAGCGCCGACGACAAGGACGCGCTAGCGCAGAAGGGCGCCGGCAACTACGCCGACCTGCGCGCCCGCGCGAACGCGGTTGCCACCAAGACCGACGAGCACGGCCTGACCTATCCGCTGGACGGGTCGAGCGACGCCGTTGTGCGCGTCGAAGGGGCCGACGGCCTGGCCGCCGCCGCGACCGATGGGCAGACGGTGGACGTGACGTTCACCAACCTGCTGGGCACAGGTGCGAACGGTGCGACGGCCGCCAGCGTGTCCACGGGCACCTATTTCGACGGCGGCACGGAGGTCGTGGGCAAGGGCAGCCTGTTCGCCAACGACTTCGACATGGAACGCGGCGAGCTGACCGGCACGGCCGACCAGATCAAGAACCTGTTCTGGGACGCCTCCGGCGCCAAGGGCGCGGATGCGGACGGCAACGCGCTGACGGTTGGCGACGTGACCGTGAGCGTGCGGACGGGCACCGCCGAGGACGGATCGCCCATTTGGACCGACCTGGCAGACTACCAGGGCGGATGGAACGCGTCCAGCTACGAGGTGCGCTTCCATTACGCCGAGGGCGTTGAGGCCGTGGTGACCATGGGCGTGTGGGACGACGTGGACGAGCCTGCGGACAAGGACGTGTCGGTGAAGGCGTCCGGCTTCGCCACCACCGTGGACGACCTGGCCAAGGTGGCCTCCGCCGATGCCGCCGAGTGGGTGTTCTCCCAGGCGGGCGCCCGGGCAACGGTGGACGGCACGGTTTACGACGCCTACGACGCTGCGGTCATCAAGGTGACGAACAAGGGCAGCGACAGCCTGGCGCTGCCGAGCGAGAAGGGAGCGTACGAGCTGTCCATCACGGCCACGTCCCAGAAGGACCCCGCGGCCACTGCCACGGCTGCCGTGACCATGACGGTGTTCGACAACACCAGCGGAGGTGGCGACGAAGGCGACGTGGAGGGCGCGGACTACGCGGTGTTCTCCAACGACTTCGAGGTGAGCGCCCAGGAGATAGAGGCCGGGCTGTCGAACGAGCGCATCATCCAGCTGGCCGGAGCGACGGCTTACAAGAAGGACGATCCGCACGCCCCGCAGGGCACCGTGACGGTGGAGGACCGCACGCAGCTTGTGGCGGCCAACGCCGGCACGACGGTGCGGGTGGTCTTCGGCGTGGCCGAGGACGGCCAGGCGCGCTGCGCGTCCAACGTGTTCATCACCGAGGGCGGCGGCACCGACCCGGTGGATCCGGACAATCCGGATTCGGGCAAGGCCCGCATTGCGGCGCACACCGTTTACACGTCCAAGGCGGAGCTTCAGGCGAACGCCGGCAAGGTGGCCGAGCTGCTCTACAACCTGGCCGGCGTGAACGGCACGGGCGCGGACGGCGCGGCGCTGGGAACCTACGACGCGGCCAAGGTGGACGTGAAGGTGGCCGTGGACGGCGTTCTTGAGGCGCCCGCTGCGGACAACGTGGCGGACGGCTCCAAGGTCACGTTCACGGTCGTGGGCACCAAGGCGCAGGCCACGGTGACGGCGCACGTGTCCGACAACGGCGGCGAGGTGACGGACCCGACCGATCCGGGCAAGCGCTACGGCATGTACTCCAACGACTACGTGTTCAACACGGCCGACCGCGATGGAGCCTTGTTCGAGGAAGGCGGCAACGGTTACGCGGCGCTCATCGAGCGTGCCGGGGCCTTCGCCACCGTGCGCGGCGGCAACGGCTACATGACGGTGCTGGGCGCCGACCAGGTGCAGCCCGACGCCGACCAGGCAGAGGCCATGAAGCAGGTGCCGCTTGGCTCCGCAGGCGACGTGACGTTCGCCAACAAGCAGCACGCGGCGGCGACGTCTGCCTCCACAGGGACGCACCTGGACATGAGCTTGCAGGCGTCCGACTTCGTGGAGAAGCGCGCCGACCTGCAGGCTGCCCAGGACGCCGAGGCGCTGCGCCAGAGGCTGTGGGCGGGCGCCCAGGCTTCGGGCACCGACTTCCAGGGGACTTCTCTGGATGTCTCCGACGTGGCTGTTCACGTGAAGCAGGACGGCGCGTGGGCGGTCGTGGACGATTCGTTTGCCGAGAGCTGGGATCTGCCCAGCTACGAGGTGAGGTTCGTCTACACCAAGGACGGCGTCGGCAGCGTCTCTGCCGAGGTGACCTTGTCGGTGTTCGACAACGCCGGCGAGGCCACCGGGCCCGACGGCACCGTTTACACGGTCTACTCCAACAACTACACGGTGAGCGCCGAGGAGCGCGACGCGGGAGCGCTCACCGACGAGGAGCTGATCCGTCGCGGCCAGGTGGTCGTGGCGCCCCAGGGTTCGACCGTGGCCGATCCGGACATCGTCGTGGAGGTGACGGATCGTTCGGCCCTTGACGCGGCGGTTCCGGGAGATGAGTTCGACGTGGTCTACGGCATTGTCGGCGGGACGGGCGCCGGCTGCACGTCGCGGGTGTACATGACTCCCGGCGGCGGCTCGGACCCGGGCACGGATGCGAGCATCTTCGCCCAGGACTTCCACACCTCGGCAGACGAGCTGGCCGCTGCCGAGGCGGCGGGAACGCTCGAACAGCTGCTGTTCGATCTGGCGCACGTCTCCGGACAGGTTGGCGGGGTTCCCATCACCGCTGACGACCTGGCGGGCGTCACCGTGGGCGGCCAGGCCGCCACGGCGGCCAACGTGACGGACGGCGCGCAGGTGACGTTCGTCTTGGCAAGCCGCTCCCGGGCGGCGGACCTGTCCGCAACCGTGACGGCGCACGTGTCCGACCACGGCGGCTCGACGGTCGATCCGGACACGGGCCTGCGCTACGGCGTGTACTCGCGCGACTTCGAACTGGGGCCGGCCGAGCGCGAGGCTCTGGCCGATCCGACCGGCAACTACGCGGCGTTGCGCGAGCGGGCCCAGGTGACGGCCGTGAGGGCGGACGAACGCGGCATGTTCCACGTGCTGGACGCCTCCGACCCTGCAGTCGTGGCGGTGTCGGGAGCCGAGGGGCTGCTCGACTTGGCGGAGGACGGCCAGCAGGCGGCTTTGACCTTTGCCAACGTGGCCGACGGCAATGCCGCCGGGGCCGTCAGCCTCTCGACGGGCACGCTGCGCGCTGGCGCTCCGGTCGCCCCCGAAGAGCCGGCCGCCCCGCAGACTCCGGCCGAGGCACCTGCGGGCGCGCCGTTGGCCGTGGAGCCGGCGCCCACCCCGCTGCCGCTGCCCCGCCTGGGCGACGGCACGGCGGTTCTGGCCCTGCTGGCTGCCGCTGCCTTGGCCACCGCGCTGGCCGCCCGCGCCCGGTCCCGGGCGCGCCGCTCCGGCCACGCCCGGCCGAGGCGCTAGGAGGCGAAGGGGCGCCCGGCCGTTGCAAGCCGCCCCCTCCCCCCCCGCTCTTCGCACGGCCCCCGCATCGCGCGGGGGCCGTGCGCGTTTCTTCGTGGATTTCGTCGAAGATTCTTCCGCAGGCGGCGTCTTGCGATCCTTGGCACGGCCCCATTCGCGCTACACTGCACCTATGCCTGAACACGTGACATTCATCCACGCCGCCGACCTGCACCTGGGCGCGCCCTTCCGGGGCCTGCGCGCGCTTTCGGACGCCTGGGCGGCGCGCCTGCTCTCCGCGCTGGCGGAGGCGTACGACCGCGTCATCGACGCGGCCATCGCGCGCGATGCGGACTTCGTGGTGATGGCGGGGGACGTGTTCGACACCGCGCGCCCCTCCTACGGCGACTACCGGCGTTTCTTCGAGGGCCTGCGCCGCTTGGAGGAGGCCGGCATCGCCGTTTACCTGGTGACGGGCAATCACGACCCGTACACCTCGTGGCAGCACGATTTCTTCTCGCTTCCCGCAAACGCCGTCATGCTGCCGGGCGACAGGCCCGGCTTCGCGCTGCACGAGCGCGACGGCGAGCCGCTGTGCCTGATAGGAGGCCGGGGCTACTACAACCAAACCTGGCCCGCCGACGAGTGCATAGCCGAAGGGGTCACGCGCGAGGCGGCCGTGGCCGCGCTTTCCGCCGAGCATCCGCGCGCCGCGCAGGCGCCGTTTTCCGTGGGCGTGCTGCACACCGGGCTGCATCTGGACGACTTGAAGGCCCCGGTGGAGCCTGCGAAGCTTCTGTCCGCGGGCATGGACTACTGGGCGCTGGGGCACGTGCACGTGCGCTACGCGTACCCCTCCTTCGACGATCCGAAGCTCGTGTTCTCCGGCTGCATCCAAGGCCGCGACATCAAGGAGACAGGCGAGCGGGGCGTCTACTGCGTCACGCTTGAGAAGGGCCGTCCCAACAGGATAGAGCCCGTGCCCACGGCCAGCGTGGTGTGGCAGCGTTTGGACGTGGACGTTGAGGACTGCCCGAACCTGCCGGCCGTCACCGACAAGATCATGCGCGAGCTGTTCCGCGAAAACGGCAAGGCCCACTGCGAGGAGATGGTCTCGCGCATCACGCTGCGGGGCGCCACGCCGCTGCATGCGGTTCTGGAGCGTCCCGACGTGCTGGCCGATTTGCGCAAGCACCTGAACGACTCGTATCCGCTGTTTTTCTGCGATGCGCTGGTGGACGGGACCACAGATGCGCGCGACAAGGAGGCCCTGCGCAGGGAAGGGCTGTTCCCGGCTGTGTTTTTGCAGGCGGCCGCCGCGCAGCGAAGCGACCCCGACCAGGCGGTGGCGTTTCTGCAGGACGAGTTTCTGGCGAAGAACATCCAGCTGCCCGGGTCATGCGTCCGGTCGGTGGCCCAGCTGGCCGCGGAGGCGGAGGATCTGGTCCTTGACCTGCTCGCCCAAGGGGACGAACGATGACGCGGCCGTATTTGGAGCATATCAAGATAACGGCGTTCGGGGCGTTTTCAAACAAGGCCGTCGGTCCGTTCGCTTCGGGCCTCAACGTGGTGATTGGACGCAACGAGGCGGGCAAGACCACGGTGGCTTCGTTTGTGGGCGGCGTGCTGTTCGGGTGGGAAGAGGCCCGGGGCGTGCGCAACACCTACAAGCCGGAGAACGCCGAGCGGTCGGGCTCGCTGTTCTTCTCGCTGCCGGACGGCGAGGCGGAGCTGTCGCGCACGCGCAACGCCGATGGCCTGCAGGGGGACGCCTCTTTGGTGGCCGACCTGGACCGCGAGACGTTCAAGACCATGTTCTCCCTCACCAGCGACGAGCTGCGCACTCTGCGCAACACCACCGACGTGACGGCGAAGCTGCTCACGGCCGGGTCGGGCACCGGCGCCTCGCCCGCCCATGCGCGCGCCTTGGTGCAGGAGCGCCTGGCCGAGTACACCTCGCGCGCGTCGGGCGTCGGGCACTCCCTGACGAACCTGGCCGCGCGCCGCGACCGCCTGCTCGCCGAGCTTTCCGCGGCCTCCGACCGCGCCGAGCGCCTCAAGCGCGAGGACAAGGAGTTTCGCGATCTGGCGCCCCAGCGCGACGAGCTGCTGGCGCGCCTGGACGCTCTCAACTCGGAAATAGAGGCCCTGACCGCCCACCGGGCGAACGCGGAGAAGCTGGACGCCGAGCTGGAGGCGCTGGAGGAGAGGATAGCCGAGCTGCGCGACGAGGAGGAGGACCTGCGCGCCCAGCGCCGCCTCCGCGAGGACGCGGCGCTTTCCCAGCTAATCCGCCTGGAGGCTTCGGAGGAGCGCGCCTTGCGCGACCGCTTGGAGGCGCTGGCCGTGGACGAGGCGAAGTGCGATCACGCGGTCGATCTGGCCCAGGACAACTTCTCCTCGTCGAAAGCGGCTTACGAGGCCCTGCTCGAAACGGCGGACGACCCCTCGACGCAGGGCGTGCTGCGCCGCCAGAGAAGCGTGCAGGTGGCGCTTTCCGTCGCTCTGCCGCTCATCTTCCTGTTCTCGGGCGTGCCCCTGTTCATGCATGGGCGCGAGATCAACAGCCTGTCGTTCACGGTGGGCGGTGTCGGGCTGGTGGTCATCGCCGTCATCGTGGCCTTGGCGGCGCTCGTCATGCTGTTTCGGCCCGACAAGAAGGCCGACGAGGAAGAGGCCCGCCTGCGCGATGCCCAGTGGGTGATGCTGCAGGACAAGAAGAAGCTTGAGGCATGCCGGGAGAGCCGGGAGGCGTTTCGCGCGCGGATGCGCGACGAGCTTGACGCGTCGGGGCTGCGGGAGGCGCAGGGGTCGCTCCGCCGCGCCCGAACCTTGTTGGACGAGGCGAAGGACGCCCGCGCCGAGGCAGGGCTGTACCGTCAGCGCCGTCAGGCCCTCGTTTCAAGGCGCAGCTCCCTGGAGGAGAGCCTTGCGTTGGCGAAGCGCCAGCGCAGGCGCCTGTTCGACCAGGCCGGCGTGTCTGCGGAGCGGACCGTGGAAGCGCTGGACGCCATCCTTTCGCAAAAGTCCAAGCAGCGCGCGGCGCTTATGGAGACGAGCGAGCGCTTGAACCGCCGCTACGGCGAGCTTAAGCAGCTGCTGTCCCGCGCCGAGGAGGAACGGGAGTTCGACGAGATCAAGCTGGAATGCGAGCAGGTGCGCACGCGCATGGAGGAGAGCGCCTGCGACTACGCCCGCCTGCTTCTGGCGCGCCGCATGCTGGAGGCCGCCATCGCCGCTTGGGAGAGCAAGAGCCAGCCCGAGGTGTACCGCCAGGCCAGCCGCCTGTTGGCGCTCATGACCGATGGTCGCTGGACGAAGGTGTCCTTGGCGGTGGACGGTCGCCTGCAAGTGACGGACGCGGTCAAAACCGTGCGAGATCCCGTGCACCTGTCGCTGGGCACCTGCCAGCAGCTGTATCTGGCGCTGCGCATCGCCCTGCTCATATGCGCGGACAACGTGGGCCGCGCCATCCCCATCCTAGCCGACGACATCCTGGTGAACTTCGATGCGCAGCGCCGCGCCGGAGCGGCCGAGGCCCTGGCCGAGCTGGCCCGGCATCGCCAGGTGATCCTGTTCACCTGCCATGAGGAGGTTGTCGAGGCCCTGCGCGCCGCCGACCCAACGCTCAACGAGGTGGAGCTGTAAGGGGGGTTGGGCCTGTCGGTCGCGTGCGGATGCCGGCTGTGCCCGGGATGTTTCACGTGAAACATCCCCGGGGGGGGGGTACCGGGCGGCAACCGATCCCTTTGATTGCCGGGTGATATCGTGTATCCTTCTCGCTGGGGTTCACGTGCGTGTTTGCTTCATAAGGGGGCGAGATCGAGCATGCGAGGCAGGCTGTTGGGCGTTCCGGCTCCAGGCAGATTGTCCAAGAACGAGGTGCGGGCGCTTTGCATCGTCGGGTTCGTCTCCCACATGATTTTGCAGCCATTCCTTTTCTGGCAGTTCTCTTTGATTGAATTGGTCGGTTTCTCCTACGGAAGCGTGGATTTGAGATCGGTCACGACAATAGCCAACAACATAGCCTTCCCCCTTGCGATCATCGCGCTCGGCGTGTCGTACAGGTTTTGGGGTTCTCGTCCTGCTCTTTCCGCAAAGAGTCTTGTGATCATCATGCTGGTCTGCTTTCTTCTGGGCATGGGGTTGGCGGTGTTCGCCCCGTTTATGACGTTCGCTTCGGACTCCGTGATTGTCGCCACGTTCGGGACGTTCATAGGGGTGGGGTGCGCGGTGGGGATATTTCTCTGGCAGCAGGTGCTGTTTTGCCAAGGAACGAGCGGCGCGATCATGATCCAGGTGAGCGGCACGGCCATTGCCGGCGTTCTGTATTTTGCGGTTCGATGGCTTCCCAACCCTCTTGTGCTGCTCTCAAGCGCCTTCGTGTTCCTTCCGGTGTCGGCCGGGCTTCTTCTGTACCTGAGGCCGCTGTACGAAGACCGTCCCACACCGCGGTTTTTGAAGAAAAGCGTCAAGCGGCTCTCGGCATTCCTCAAACGCAACGCCGGCGCCCTTCTGAGTATCGTCTTCATGGGATACGCCTGGGGCTTGTTCTACGAGTTCGCCGCAATCGTGTCGGGAGGGCCTTTTCTCAGCGATCTTTTCTCGTTTGGAAGGATTGTCACGGGGGCTTTGCTGGGAGCGTACGCGCTTCGGTTTCGTTCGTATCCGAGCATGGGCCTGTTCGTGAAGGTCGCGCTGCCCGTGTGCATCACCGCCGTGGTGCTGATGCCCCTCATCGATCAAGCCCATTTCTTCTTCTTGGCGGGGGTGTTCTACGTGGTGTTCGGCTTGTCGTCGGTCGTGCTCATGTTGTCGTGCAACGACGCCGCTCGCTCGTATTCCATGCACCCAGCGCTGGTGTACTGCAGTGTGCTCGGGCTGTTCTACCTCATGCAGGTTCTGGGGTATCTGACGGGCCCTGTCGTATGGCCCGACGCTTCCGACATCTTGGGAACGACGGAACGCCTTGTGATCGCGCTCGTCATAGTATACGGGCTTTCCGTGCTCGGCCTGCTGTTCGCGTTTTCCATGAGCAAGAGGAAAGAGCAGGTTGTGAAGCAAGAAGACGCGCCTTTCAAAAAGTACGCTTTCACCGATCGCGAGGTGGAGGTTGTTCGCTTGCTCCTGAAGGGCAGGGATGTCGCCCACATAGGGAAGATGCTCGTGCTGTCCGAGAACACCGTGAGGTTCCACATGAAGAACATCTACGCGAAAGCGGGCGTCCACAGCAAGCAGGAGCTGCTGGACCTCTTTGACTGAGGCGCGCCCTCCGTCGGGCAAAGAGGTTGCAAGGCAAAGGTGTCCCCCCTTGTTCATCAGGCGATTCGCCTCCCCACATAAAATAGGTAGGATGAAAATCCATCCTGTCCGTGTGTTCTTTGGTACGGCGTTGGCCCGTATGGTCTCCTTGGCTGTTGTTTCCGTCATGTGAGGAGATGATCAAATGGAATTCGCACGGAGGGACTTTTTGAAAGGCGCGGCTGCGGCGGGCGCATTGGCGGGGTTCGGTGCCATAGGGGTGCTGGGAGGATGCTCTGCTGCCGGGAACGGCTCTGACGCCCAAGCGAAGGACGAGACTGCTGCGGTGGCCTCCGGGTCCGACAACGAAGAAGCCCGCGCCTTGTCGCTGGTCGAGTGCGAATCTGATGTTGCGGGGAAGGTCAAAGAGCGTCTGGAATGCGACATCGCGGTGCTCGGAGGAGGCGGCAGCGGCTTGAGCGCCGCAGTGCGCGCGGCCGAGCTTGGCGCGCGTGTCATCGTCTTGGAGAAAGGGTCTTCGCTGGGAGGAAGCACCATAGGGACAGAGGGCATGTTCGGATGGGGCAGCAAGCTCCAGCAGCAAGAGGGCGTTGAGCTTTCCTCGGTTGCGGAGCTGGTTGAAGAGGAGAACGTGTTCACGAACTACCGGTGCGACGCGGTTTTGTGGAACAAATTCATCACCTCGTCGGGGAAGTCGGCCGATTGGCTTATGGACGAGGGGTACGTTTTCGACGGGGTCGACATCTACAAGCAGTCGGTGAGCTCGTTCAAGTGCTTCCATTGGTGGGCCGATCAATCGGGCCAGACCCTCATCGATTTCCTTGCCGCCCGCGCAGAAGAGCTGGGCGTCGACGTTCGCCTTGAAACCCCCGGCGTGTGCCTGAAGACGGACAACGGGGCTGTCGCAGGGGTGTATGCTCACGATGCGAAAAGCGACGCCTACCTTGAGGTGTCCGCGAAGGCCGTCATTGCGGGGTGCGGGGGCTACGCGGTGAACACCGCGCTCATCGAGCAATTGACGGATTGGGACATGACGTACGCAAACGCCACGGCGACGGGAACGGGAGATGCCGTCATCATGGCCGAGGACGTTGGCGCGGGAACGTACATGACGTCCATTCTTCCCGCCATCCATGTGTACGGATACGTCACCGCCGATCCCATTGTGGTGGGCTGCTGCAATCAGCCGCTTCTGTTCCTGAATCAGGACGGGAACCGCTGCATGGACGAGAGCCTGTTCATCCATGCCCACAAAGCGCTGTTCGTCAACGCCATCCTCAGTCAAAAGAAGTGCTTCTGCGTGTTCGACCAAGCCATGGTCGACCGGTTCGAAAGCGGCGAGGGCATATTCAGCGCATGGAGAACGTTCGCGGTGGGGTCGAACATCGAGAACTTCCAAGGCCAGGTAAACGAATGCATAGAGAAGGGCATGGGCAACGCCTTCGTCGCGGACACGATTGAAGAGCTGGCCGCCGCTATGGAGGTTGACGCCGAGGCGATGCGCGCGAGCGTTGACAGGTACAACGACCTTTGCGAACGAGGAGTGGACGAGGATTATCTCAAAGACCCCGCTTACCTCATGCCCGTTGAGCAAGGGCCGTTTTACGCGATTCGGCTTGACCCGAGCGTCACCAACACGATAGGCGGCCTTGACGTGGACTACCACAACCAGGTCCTCGACGTGGAGGGAAGCCCCATTCCGGGACTGTACTGCGTAGGGGTGGACGGCAACAAGCTGTACAAGGAGACTTACAACTACGCGATGTCCGGAGGGTTGGTGAGCTTCGCCATCTATTCCGGTCTGACGGCGGGAGAGCATGCGTTCAGCACCTACGTGTCCTGAGGCGTTTCGGCTCCCTCGTATTTTCCAGCGGCTGCGGGCGGCACGGCGCCGTTCGCAGCCGCCTCTCGTCTTTCGCCCTCCATATGGCGGTCGATTGAAACGTTGGAGCGACCTCGGAATCTTGGGGCGCGCGCCAGCATGCCTATACTATACTATGGAAGGTTGCGGAACGGCGCCCGATGCGCCCCGCGTTTCTTCGTGCGATGAAAGGATGCGCTCACATGCCGAGCACAGTTCTGGTTGGCGCCCAATGGGGGGACGAAGGCAAAGGCAAGATCACCGACCTGATAGCGAGCGACTACGACTACGTGGTGCGCTACCAGGGCGGCAACAACGCCGGCCATACGGTCATCCACGGCAACAAGAAGCTGGCGCTTCACCTCATGCCCTCCGGCGTGATGTACGAGAACGCGGTGCCCGTGATAGGCAACGGCGTGGTCATCGACCCCGGCGTGCTCATCAAGGAGATGGCCATGCTGGAAGCCGAGGGCATCTCGTGCAAGAACCTCAAGATCAGCTGCGACGCGCACATCATCATGCCCTATCACAAGGACTTCGACGGCGCGGACGAGAAGCGCCTCGGCGACAACAAGATAGGCACCACCAAGCGCGGCATCGGCCCGTGCTATCAGGACAAGGCCGCGCGCAAGGGCATCCGCGTGCAGGATCTGCTGGACGAGAAGATCTTCCGCCTGAAGCTGGAGACGGCGCTCGCGCAGAAAAACCCCGTTTTGGAGAAGATCTACGGCCTGCACACCTACACGGTGGAGGAGATCTGCGAGGAGTACCTGCCCTACGCGCGCATCCTCAAGCCCTACATGGCCGAGACGGCGCAGCTGCTCAACGACGCTGTGCGCCAGGGCAAGTCGATCCTCTTCGAGGGCGCGCAGGGCACGCTGCTCGACATCGACCACGGCACCTACCCCTACGTCACGTCCTCGTCGTGCTGCGCGGGCGGCGCGGCCACGGGATCGGGCGTGGGCCCCACGGCCATCGACCGCGTGCTGGGCATCCAGAAAGCCTACATCACGCGCGTGGGCGGCGGCCCCTTCCCCACCGAGCAGCGCTTTGCCGAAGACGGTGGCGAAGGCGAGGAGGCCGAGATGGGCGAGCTTCTGTGCCAAGTGGGCCACGAGTTCGGCGTGACTACGGGGCGCAAGCGCCGCTGCGGTTGGTTCGATGCCGTCATCGCGCGCTACGCGGCCGAGGTGAACGGCCTCACCGACGTGGCGCTGACCAAGCTGGACGTGCTCTCGGCGTTCGACACCATCAAGGTATGCACGGCCTACGAGTGCGACGGCAAGGTGTACGACTACTTCCCCATGCAGCAAAGCGTGCTGTTCCACGCCAAGCCCGTGTACGAGGAGCTTCCCGGCTGGAAGGGCGTGGACATCACCGGCTGCCGCACCTTCGAGGAGCTGCCGGAGAACGCGCAGCGCTATGTGGAGTACCTGGAGCGCACGGTGGGCGTGCCCGTGAGCATCATCGCCGTGGGGCCCGACCGCGATCAGACCATCATGCGGTAAAAAGCCCCGCCGTTTCGCCGAACGGCCAGCGGGACCAACGCACGACGAACGCGCGCCGTCTCACGTGAGACGGCGCGAGGCAAGTGGGTTTGAAAGGACCTGGAATGAACATCTTGGTATTGGGCGGCGGCGGCCGCGAGCACGCCATAGCATGGGCGCTGGCGAAATCGCCCCGGTGCGACGAGCTTTTCGTCGCACCGGGCAACGCGGGCACGGACCGGCTGGCGAAGAACGTGCCCGGGCTGAACCCGGAGGACGGGCAGACCGTGCTCGGGTTCGTGCGCGACCACGCCGTGGGGCTGGTGGTCGTGGGTCCCGAGGCGCCGCTGGTGGCGGGCGTGGCGGACGTGCTGCGCGAGGCCGGCGTCCCCGTGTTCGGCCCCGACGCGCAGGGTGCCCAGCTGGAGGGCAGCAAGACGTTCAGCAAGCAGTTCATGGAGCGCAACGGCATTCCCACGGCGCGCTACCGCAGCTTCTCCGAGCTAGAGCCGGCCCTTGCCTACGTGCGCGAGCTGGGCGCTCCCGTTGTGGTGAAGGCCGACGGCCTGGCTGCGGGCAAGGGCGTGGTGGTGGCCGACGAGCTAGAGGACGCCGAGGTCGCCGTGCGGTCTTGCTTCGAGGGCGCGTTCGGCGCGTCGGGTTCCACGGTGGTCATCGAGGAGTGCCTGACGGGTCCCGAGTGCTCGCTGCTCGCCTTCGTGAGCGACGGCAAGGCCCGTTGCATGGCCACGGCCCAGGACCACAAGCGCGCTTTCGACGGCGACCGCGGGCCGAACACGGGCGGCATGGGGGCGTACTCCCCGGTGCCCATCGTGACGTCCGACGAGCTGGCCGCCATGCATGCCATCATGGAGCGCGCCGCTAAGGCCACGGCTCGCGAGTTCGAGCACGATTATCGCGGCGTTTTGTACGGCGGGTTCATGCTGACGCCCGCCGGCCCCCAGATCATCGAGTTCAACGCGCGCTTCGGCGATCCCGAGACGCAGGTGGTGCTGCCGCGTTTGGAAAGCGATCTGGCCGAGGTGATGCTGGCCGTGGCGCAGGGGCGTCCTGCGGATGTTGACCTGCGCTGGTCGGAGCAGTGGGCCGTGTGCGTGGTGCTGGCAAGCGAGGGGTACCCGGGGTCCTACGAGAAGGGCAAGGTCATCCTGGGCGTTGACGAGGCCGAGGCCGTAGAGGGCGTGACGGTGTTCCATGCCGGCACGGCGCTCAACCGCGACGGCGAGCTGGTGACCGCCGGCGGGCGCGTGCTCAACGTGGTGGCGCTGGGGGATTCGTTCGAAGAGGCCCGCGAGAAGGCGTACGAGGCGTGCGACCTCATCAACTTCGAGGGCAAGCAGCATCGTTTGGACATTGGCAAGCGCGCTATCGCCGGTCGGGAAGAGCAGGGTGCCTGATGCTTTCCGAACGCCTGCTCACAACCGTCGTCCGCCAGTGCACGAACCGCTATCTGAAGCTTCGGCCCACCGAGGAGGCGCGCGTCCCCGCGCCCGTGCCGGGGCAGCGCTACATGCTGTACATGCACGTGCCGTTCTGCGAGCGGCTGTGCCCGTACTGCAGCTTCAACCGTTTCCCGTTCTCGGAGGAGCGCGCGCGGCCCTACTTCGAAAACATGCGCCGCGAGATGATGATGCTCAAAGAGCTGGGCTACGACTTCGAGAGCCTGTACGTGGGCGGCGGCACGCCCACCATCATGCTCGGCGAGCTGTGCGACACCATTGATCTGGCGCGCGAGACGTTCTCCATCAGGGAGGTGTCGAGCGAGACGAATCCGAACCACCTGACGCGTCCGTATTTGGAGAAGCTGAAAGGGCGTGTGCAGCGCCTTTCCGTGGGCGTGCAGAGTTTCGACGACGGGCTGCTCAAGCAGATGGACCGCTATGACAAGTACGGCTGCGGGCAGGAGATCCTAGAGCGCATCCAGGAGGCCAGCCCGTATTTCGTCTCCATGAACGCGGACATGATCTTCAACTTCCCCGCGCAAACCGAGGACATCCTCATCAGCGACATCGAGCGCGTGGTGGAAAGCGGCGCCAGCCAAACCACGTTCTACCCGCTCATGGCATCGCCGAGCGTGGCGCGCTCGTTGGCGCGCACCGTGGGCAAGGTGGATTACGCGCGCGAGCAGCGTTTCTACCAGATCATCGACGAGCTTCTGGCCGGCGGCGACGCTCCGCTGTTCGAGCACGGCTCGGCGTGGACGTTCAACCGTCGCGGCAGCGGGGCGGACGGCGAGGACGCGATGATCGACGAGTACGTGGTGGACTACGAGGAGTACCCGGCCATCGGGTCGGGCGGCATCACGTATTTGGGCGAGAGCCTGTACGTGAACACGTTCTCGGTGAAGGACTACAACGCGGCCATCGAGTCCGACCGCATGTCGCTCATGGGCAAGACGACGTTCAGCAAGCGCGACCGCATGCGCTACCGCTTCATGATGCAGCTGTTCGGGCTGCGGCTTGACAAGCGCGCGTGGGAGCGCGACTTCGGCTGCACGGTGGAGGCCGGGCTGCCCGTGGAGATGGCGTTCATGAAGGCGGCGGGCGCGTTCGACCGCGACACGCATGACGAGCTGACGCTCACGCCGCGCGGCCGCTATCTTATGGTGGTGATGATGCGCCAGTTCTTCATCGGCGTGAACAACCTGCGCGATCAGGCGCGCGCCGCCCTCACCGGCGAGGAGCGCGAGCTGATCTTCGGCGACGGCTGCGCAAGAGAGTAGCGATTGCGCCGCGCCGCGTCCGATCCGCGCCCGCTGCGCTTTCCGCTTCGCGCCCCCTTGCCCCCATCGAATTCGGCGGACGATGGGCCGTCCCTCCCTTTACCTTCGTGCGGAACCTCAGGTAAGATCGTAAAGATTATTTAATAGAGTGTCGGTAACATTTAAGGGCCGACCGGAAAACGATCGACAAGGACGGAACGCGCATGCGCACATCAGGTTTTCGCGTACTGGAGAAAGACGGTTCGAAACGGCTTCTCCTCGCGCCGAAGCGCATCGCGTCGGCGGCGCTGGCGGTGGTCCTGGCGGCCTCCGTGGCCCCGGTCGTCTCCGCCGCCCCGGCGCTTGCCGCCGACGGCGGGTCGGCCGTGCGGGACCTTGCCTCCTACGACGCGCAGATCAAGCAGAAAGCTCTGGACTCGTGGCTTTCGGACATCGCGTCCGGCGCGCTGTCCGAGCAAGACGAGCTGACGCTGCTCCAGCGCGCGTTCACGAAAGCCGCCACCCAGGGCACGCTTTCCACCTGGGCGGGAGCCTCCGACGAGAACGCGGCGTTTCTGGAGTGGTTCATGGGCAACGCCGACGCGCTGCGCTACTACGTGACCGGCGGCAACCCCGTGAACAACAACTATTCCAAGTCCTTGGACATCTTCCGCACGCTGCACGCCGCTTACAACGCCGATTTGACCGGCACCGACGCGGACGTGTACCTGCGCATGATGGTGACGCTGTCGCTCACCCACACCGCCAACGTGAAGTACTGGACGGGCAACAGCGACGCCTCCGACCCGGTGAAGCGCTACCTCATCTACAAAACGTTCCGCGAAAACGCCGACGAGTACCTGTTCCACACCAACATCTTCGACGAGCTGGAGATCGAGGAGATGCGCTGGGTGATGGACTCCAGCATAGACGACAACCAGATTCCCTGGCTGAGCAATTACGCGCGCACCAAAAACCCCAACAACCAGAAGAACCGCGAGGATGCCTACTCCTACATCGCCTACACCTCCAACTGGACAAACAACAACGGCTACAACAACGCCTCCTACTACAACGCCGCCAACTACGACGGAAGGGTCGTCAGCCCGGCGAACTCGAACAAGGTGTACGAGAACGGCTACAACGGCCGGTACCTCATCGAGTACGAGGACGACAACTTCCCCAATTCGAAGGGAGAGGAGTGGAACGTCGATTACGGCACGTCCGGCCGCCACAAGGCGTGGATGGTGTTCGACAAGGGCGGCGTGTGCGGATCGCTCGCCAAAACCTATGCCAACCTCAACGCCACTTTCGGCACTCCGTCCTCCGTCATCGGGCAGCCGGGCCATGCCGCCGCGCTGAAATACGGCCTCATGCAGGACGTGCGCACGGGAAAGCAGGAAGGCTCGTGGTCGCTGCAAAACGACATTTCCGGATGGCAGGGCAGCGAAAAGGGAGAGCGGCTTCTGTGCGGCTGGGGCCAGAAAAGCAAGACCACGATAGACGGCAAATACAACGTCTCCTACGTCCCCTATGCGCAGGAGGCCCTCAACGACTTCGACGGCTACGTGAAGGCGTACGAGATGAGGCTGCTCGCCGACACGTTCACCGACCTGGCCGATTGCGAGAAGATCTACGATCGGGCGATTGACGCGCAGGACATCAACTACGACACGTGGGAGAAGGCCATCGCCCTGCACGCCGAAAAGGGCGCAAGCCCCCAGGAGTGGATCGAGCTGGCCACGCGGCTCTCAGAAGCGCTCACCTACTTCCCGCTGCCCATGCACGACCTGATGAAGTCCATCGTCAACGGCAAGCTGACCGGCGACGCCGCCAGCGCCGTGGGCGCCGTCGATTCGCTGCGGATTGGCGCGCTGACCAAGGCCACGTCCGCCACCAGCAACGATGTGCTGCAGCCCACCATTTGCAAGAACATGGCGAACAAGCTGCTGCAACGCGCCGACGCCACGGTTGCCACGTTCTCGTTCTCGGGCGCCAACGCCAACAAGATAGTGCTCGGCTCCCAGTACGAAGGCTCCGACGTGGCCTGGTCGTACAGTCTGGACGGCGGCAGCACGTTCACGGACGTGTTCGAGCATTCGGTGCTGCTGACCGACGAGCAGGTCTTTGGCATCACGGCGGAAAACGACATCAAGGTGCGGTTCGTCGGCGGCGCCTCGGTGTTCACCATCGACATAACCACCTCCTCTGCGCCTTCGTCGCTGTCCGCGCATGACTCCGCCAACGTGATAGCCGGCTCCAACAAAGGCTCTTACGAATACCGCATGGCGGACGGCGATGCTTGGAAGCCGCTTGACGAGACGGTGCGTTTCGAAGGCGCCGCGACGGTGCAGGTGCGCACGGCCGCGACCGGCACTAAGCTGCCCTCGCCCGCCGCAAGCTTCTCGTTCACGAGCAATCCCGAGCTGGAAGCGCGCTACGTCCCCTATGCGCAGATGACGGCGACGGGAGCCTCCACCGAGGCCACCGCCCACAGCGGCCACAAGGAAAACGCCGTGGACGGCAACAAAACAACGTCCTGGCACACCACCTGGAACGCCAACGACCACAACAAGTGGATCACCGTCGATCTGGGCCGCGAGCGGCACCTGAACCGCATGGATTTCACGCCGCGCCAGGTGACCTCGAAAAACGGCCTGCCTCTAAAAATGACGCTGTCCGTCAGCTCGGACGGCTCGAACTGGCGGGAAGTGAAGACGTGGACCTTCACCGAGGCGGAATGGGGCGGCGGCAGCGCCGTGCGTCCGACGAAGGCGCTTGAGTTCAACACCGTGCAAGCGCGTTACGTGAAGCTGCAGGAGAGGACCTCAAGGACCGGGGCCGACTACTTCGCCGCAGCGGTGCTCGACTTCTACGAAGACGAAACCCGCCCGGTCATCGACTACCGCGAGGAAACGATGACGTTCGATGCGAGCTTTGCAGGCGCGACGGTGACGTGGGTTGACGCCGACGGCCAAGATTTGGGCTTGGAGGAGGTTTCGCTGACCGCCGACTCTTTGGAAGCGCCCTTGACGGCTGCGCTGGACAAGGCGCTTGAGCAGGGGGCCGTGCTTGAGGCCAAGGTGAGCCGCAACGGCGTCGACGATGCGACGTTCGAAGTGGGTGCGCGACCGGCGGCCCCGACCGCTTCCTCGACGTTTTCGGAGGTGGACGGCGCCATCACCACCGCCTTTTCGCTGTCCGCCGCATCCGAAGGGGTTTCTTACGAGTACCGCGCCGAAGGCGGCTCGTGGCAGGACCTGCCCGCCTCGTCGCTTGCCGGCGTCGAAGCCGGCGCGTACGAGGTGCGCGTGAAGGCCGCGAACCCCAACGAAGGCGCCGGGTACGCGATGTTCGCGTCGCCGACGACGACGCTGACGGCTTTGAAGGTGGAGAAGCAGGATCGCACGGCGCCCTACGGCTACACCGCCGAGCAGGCGACCATGACCCTTTCGCTTGAGAACGTTGCCGATACCCCCGCAACCATCTCGGGCATCACCGCCGGAAACCCCTCGAACTTCTCCTACGTTTCCTGCGCGGTGCCCGAAGGCGCCTCCCAGCCGACCAATCCGGCCAACTCGAACAGCCTTGCGTGGTCTGGCGGGCTGACGCTGCAGAAAGGGCAGAAGGTTGTCGCAACCTGGGCGGCCAAACCCGGCAAGGGGGTGGGTGCCGGCGGTTCGAACGGGGCCTTCGTGCTTGCCCCCAGCGTCAGCTTCACGGCTGGCGGCGTGTCGGGGTCCGGCACGGTGAGCCTGTACTTCCGCGTGGCGAAGGCCGATCAGGCCGCTCCGGCCGCCCCTGCGGTGGCAAGCACGACAAGCACCTCGGTCGTGCTCTCCAGGCCGGCGGGCGCGGAAGGCAAAACCGTGCAGTACCGCGTGAACGGAGGGGAGTGGCAGGACTCGCCCACGTTCTCCGGATTGACCCCCGGCGCCACCTATGCCTTCGAGGCGCGCTACGCCGGCAACGGAAATTACAACGACTCGCCCGCTTCGGAGCAGGTGACCGTCAAGCTTGAGAAGCTGGCGTTCGTCGTTCAGCAGGCTCCTGCGGCTTCGGGGCCAATCGTGTACGGGGACGAGCTTGCGTCCGCGCGGCTTGAAGGCGGAGCGGTCGCAAACGACCAGGGCCAGCCTGTGGACGGCGTTTGGGTATGGGAGGACGCGCAGGCGGTTCCCGGCGTTGGGGAGGCGGCGCATCGTGCAGTGTTCCAGGCGGAAGGCTTGGACGCCGCTTCCTACGAAGCCGTATCCGCAGACGTGACCGTGAGCGTTGAGCCGAAGGCCCTGAGGGCGACGGTTGACGAAAAGGATTCCACGGCATCCAAGCCCTACGACGGCACGGCGGACTTCACGCAGGTGAGGCTTGTTCTGGAGGGCGTCCTCCCGGGCGAGGCGGTGCGCGCGACGGCCGATGGCGCGGCTGCCGACGCCGAAGCGGGCGCGGGCAAGCCGTTCTTCGCCGCGTCGGCCGCTTTGCTGGGCGCGGATGCGGGCAACTACGCTTTGGACGCCTCGGACGTGTCCGGTTCGGTGTCCATCGTCCCCGCGCCCGCCGCCTCGGTTGACCTCGGGTTCGCCATCGACGGGTCCTCCCAGGGGGAAGGTCCGGACGGCAACGTCGCCACAGCGGTTTACGGCGAGTCGGTGACGTTTTCCGTATCGCCCGCGCTCGCGTCGGCCCACACGCGCGGCGCAGTGGCGAACGAAGCTCCTGTGGCGACGTTTTACCTGGGTCATCCCGACAACGGCGGCGTGTTGCTGGGGTCGCAGGCCGAAGGCGTCTTGGAAGGCGCGAGCGTGGATTTCGTGCTGGACACTTCCAAGGAGTCCGAAGCGGGCAAGCTTTTGAAGGTGGGGGCGAACGAGGTGTACGTGCGCGTGACGGGGCTGCCCAACCTCGAGGACGCCGTTGACCATGCGACCCTCGTTTTGAAGGAGGCTCCTCTGACGGCTGCGGTGACGGGCGATGCGGCGAAGGCGTACGACGGCACGACCGGCGTCCCCGCTGATGCGACGCTTAGCCTGCTGCTTGCCGGCGTGAAGGGCTCCGACGAGGTTTCCGCGACGGCCGATTGGTCTTTCGCCGATGCGAACGCGGCCACGAAGACGGTGCGCGCGACCGACATCAGGCTGGCGGGCGCCGATGCCGAGTACTACGCGCTGGACGCGTCTGTCCAGGCGGGCGTCGAGGGACAGGTTGCCTCGGGCATTTCCAAGGCGTCCCAGCATTTGGACGCCGGCGCGGTGTCGAGCGCGCCCGAGACGGCGGCGGGCGGCAACGACGGCTCCCTTCGCGGTTTGCCGGCAGGCTCCGAGTACCGTTTGGAGGGCGCGGCGGAATGGACGCCCGTTCCCGCAGGCGGCGTGCTGGAAGGGTTGGCGCCCGGCCGCTACGAGGTGCGTCTGGCCGGCGATGGCAACCATGAGCCGTCCGCTTCGTCGTTCTACACCGTGGAAGCCTACCGCGAGGAGCCGGCCGGGCCGTCCGAGGGAGGGCCTTCCGTTGGCGGCGGCTCGGGCGAGGGCGCGCCGGGCGGCGGGGTCGATGGCGGCCAGGGCGACGGTTGGGGTTCGGATTCGCAGACGCCGCCCTCGTCGCAGGGGCCGGCCGACGGCGGTGCGAACGGCAGCTCGGGTCCTGCTGCCGATTCCGCTGCTGGTGGGGCGGCAGGTTCCGGCGAGAAGCCGGCGGGCCCGCTTGCCTCGACGGGGGACGCTCCCGTGGCGGCGGCCGTCTTTGCGCTTGCGGGCGTCGCCGCGCTGGCGGTTGCCCGGTCGCGCCGGCGCCTGCGGGTTGATGCGGACTGACGGCGCGGCCGCGCGTTCCGCGCCGAGGCAAGCGGGCCCGCCGCGCCGGGGACGTCGCGCAGGCCGGGGGCATCGCGCGCTGACGTCGCGCGTGCCCGGCCCTGCGGCATGCTGACGTCGCGTGCCCGACCCTGCGGCACGCGGCCCCCCGCCGAGCCGCCTCTGGCGGGTCCGTGTCAATCTTGGTTTAACAGGGAGCGAGGCATCCGCTGGCGAGAAATCACCGAAATCGGAAAAGCTCGGCAGCGGAAATCCTTCTTTTTCCAGTAAAACACCAGGTCGGCAATTCGGCAACGGGACTAGAGGGGGCATATGGGCCGTCGGATCTTCCGACTTCGGTGATTTCTCGCCAGCGGGAAGGGTTTCCGCTGTTAAACCACCGTTGACGCGAACCGGCGTTTGCCGGATCTCGGGCCGGGCCTTCCCCGGTCGGGCGCCGGGCAAGGCCCTTTCCGCCTGACGGGTGGGGTTTTGCCCGGCGGACCGGCCTGGCCTATGTCAATCCTGGTTTACCAGAGAGGAAGGGTTTCCCGCTGTTAAACCAGGATTGACACGGACCCGTTTTGACCAATCCTCGGGCCGGGCTTCTCCTGATCAGGTGCTTCGGAAGGCCCTTCCCGCCCGATGGGCAGCCGACGGTCGGGGCTTTCCGAAGCTCCTCCCAGGGAAAACGGCTCTGACCATATTGCTGCGGAAAAGGGAAGCGTGAAGGATCACGCAGGAGGGATGGCAAGCGTTGTGCTGACTGGCCGCGGAACGATCCTCGAGGCCGACCCGTACGCCCTGCAAGCGCTTGCCTTGATGCGCGATTCAGGGGAGGAGGGCGAGCAAGAAGCGCTTTTCGACTCCTCGGGTCATGCTGGGTCCCTTCCCGTGGAACTTGACGAGTACCGTCCCGGGGATGAAGCGGAGGCCACCTACTTCAAGGTGAAGCGGGCTTCCGGTGGTCTTGCGGGCGAGTCTCTGACGGTTGTGTGCTCGGTTTCCGAGTAGCTCTCCCCGCAGCGCCCTTTCGCAGGCATTTTGCAGCGTCTTTGTTCGCCGGCTTGCCCATCCTCATGCCGCTTCTCAAAAGGTCTGGCAAAACTTGTGTTTGACCGTTACGGGAGCGATTGCTATAATACCGTTTCGCGTCCGCAAGGGCGTAGGATATGGTCGGGTAGCTCAGTTGGTAGAGCAGGGGACTGAAAATCCCCGTGCCGGCGGTTCAAGTCCGTCTCCGACCACCATGAGAACCCAAGGCCCGCAGATCGCGGGCCTTTTTGCGATTTGGGAGCACATAGGAAGGAGCGCGAATGTCCAGCGAAGAGAAAAGCCCGGTCGTCGGCATCATCATGGGGTCGGAAAGCGACATGCCCGCCATGGAGCCGTGCATGAAGCAGCTCGACGAGTTCGGCGTGCCGTACGAGGTGAAGGTGGCCAGCGCGCATCGCAAGCCCGCCGAGGTGCACGAGTGGGCAAGCTCTGCGCA
Source organism: Candidatus Rubneribacter avistercoris (assembly GCA_019115845.1). Taxonomy (GTDB): domain Bacteria; phylum Actinomycetota; class Coriobacteriia; order Coriobacteriales; family Eggerthellaceae; genus Rubneribacter; species Rubneribacter avistercoris. The sequence continues at coordinate 49,684 of DXCU01000059.1, forward strand.
CGAGCGCGGCATCCGCGTGATCGTGGCGGCGGCGGGCAAGGCGGCTCATCTGGGCGGCGTGGTGGCGGCCTACACGCCCAACCCCGTGATCTGCGTGCCCATGAAGACGAGCGACTTGGGCGGCCTCGACTCGCTGCTGTCCATGGTGCAGATGCCCTCCGGCGTGCCGGTGGCCTGCGTGGCCATCAACGGCGCGAAGAACGCCGCCATCCTGGCCGTGCAGATCCTCGGCACCGGCTGCGACGAGGAGCGTCAGAAGATCGTCGATTTCAAGCGCGCCATGGCCGAGGCGTAAAGCCGGCGCCGCAAGGGACGTGGATCGAAGAGGGGCGGACGCCGCGTTCGAGGCGCCCGCCCCTCTTCTTCTCGTTGCGGTGTCGATTGCCGCGTTAGTCGCCGAATTCGAAGAGGTCGCTGAGGAAATCGCCCCGCTTCTTCTTTTTGTAGGGCTTGCGGTAGTCGCGGTCCTCGTAGCGCCTGTCCGAGCGGCGATAGTCATCATCGTAGCGGTGTTCTTCGCGGTAGGGCGCCGCTGCGGGCATCGGTGCCGCCGAGGCGTTCGAGCGCTCGATGATCTTGTCCAGCTCGCCACGGTCAAGCCATACGCCGCGGCATTGCGGGCAGTAATCGATCTCGATTCCTTGACGCTCGCTCATGACCAGGTCAACGTTGCAGACAGGGCATTTCATGGTATACCTGCTCTCTCTCGGGTACACGGAAAATGGTATCGAAGGCGCACGTCGCGGGTGACGTCGCAAGAAAACCGTTACCTCGATTTGACATTCGAGCCCTTCTCAGATGGCCGGCGCCCGGTGTGGGCGCGTTTTGCGGCGGAGGGCTTCCCTTCGCAAGGCGCCTGATGCGGGCGCGTCCGCGGTGGGCGGCTTTCTTTCGCGGATCCCTTCGCGAGGGCGGCGACCTCTTTGCAGGACCCCAGTGCAGATGCGTCCGCGGCGGGCGGATCCCCTTCGCAGGGTTCCCGGCACGGGCGCGTTCGCGGCGACGGACAGCTCCTTTTCGCAGGACTCTCAGTGCAGATGTGCTCACGGCGGGCGGTGCCCTTTCGCAGATGCGCTTGCGACGGGCGGCGGACTCCCTTCGCGGGGCGCGTCCGCGAAGGGCAGAGGCTCCCTTTCGTAGATGCGTCCTGGCGGGCTTGGGCGCATTTGCTATCATGGCGGAAGGGGTGTTTCACGTGAAACACCCGCTTGTGCGACCAGAGCGGGGGCGGCGGAGATCATGGCAAAGAAACTGCTGATGGGAAATGAGGCGTTCGCCCATGCGGCGCTTGAGGCGGGCGTGCGCGTGGTGGCGGGGTATCCCGGCACGCCTTCGTCGGAGCTTATCGAAACGGTGGCCCGGTTGCATGCGGCAGGTTCCGCGCGCGGCGTGCACGTGGAATGGTCCACCAACGAGAAGGCCGCGCTCGAGCTTTTGGCCGGCGCGTCGTATGCGGGCGCGCGCTGCCTGTTCACCTGCAAGCAGGTGGGCCTCAACGTGGCCAGCGATGCGCTCATGAGCCTGAACTACGTGGGTGTGAAAGGCGGCCTCGTGCTGTTCGTGGCCGACGATCCCGGCCCCATCTCGTCGCAGACCGAGCAGGACACGCGCCGGTTCGCCTCCTTCGCGAAGCTGCCCGTGCTTGATCCCTCCACGCCTGACGAGGGCTTCGCCATGATGCGCGCCGCGTTCGACCTCTCGGAGCGCTATCGCACGCCCGTCATCGTGCGGCCCACCACGCGCATCAACCACGCCTCGACGTTTTTCGAGGTGGCGGACGTCACCGAGGCTCGCCCGGTGCCGGAAGAGGGCTTCGAGCGTCATCCCAAGTGGGTCATCTTCCCGCGCCGCGCCTTCGAGGCGCATGGCGAGATCAACGAGCGGCTGCCGCAGATCGCGCACGATTTCGCGCATGATTCGGCGTTGGCGGCGTTCAACCCGGTGTCGGAAGGGGACGCGCCCGGCGCGGCGGGCGGTGCCCCGCGCTTTGGCATCATGGCGGGCGGCGTGTCGGCGGCGTATGCGCGCGAAGCGCTGCGCATGCTGGAAGAGCGAGCCGCCGCAGCGGGCGTTGAGCTGCCCGCGTACCGCTTCATGCAGGTGGGGACGCCCTACCCGTTCCCGACGGAGGCCGTGGCTGCGTTTGCGGAAGGGCTTGGCGAGGTGCTGGTGCTGGAGGAGCTTGACTGCTTCCTGGAAGACGAGCTGCTTGCGTTTTGCGGTGCGACGCACGGCTCGTTCGCCGTACGCGGCAAGCTGACCGGCGATGCCCGTGATCGCGGCGAGAACGACGTGGACGATATCGTCGCTCGCATCGCGGCGTTCTTCGGGCTGGACGAGCTTGCCTTTGCGTGCGCGCCCGCCGCAACCTACGACGCCCCTGCCGACGATCCGCTTCCCGTGCGCCCGCCGGTGCTGTGCGCAGGTTGTCCGCACAGGGGCAGCTTCTACGCCGTCAAGCGCGCGCTGGGCACGACGCCCGCCGTGTTCTGCGGCGACATCGGCTGTTACACGCTGGGCAACGCCAAGCCGCTCGATGCGGTGGACACGTGTTTGTGCATGGGCGCGGGCATCACCATGGCGCAGGGATTCGCCGTGGCCGAACCGCACAAGAAGGCGCTCGCGTTCGTGGGCGATTCGACGTTTTTCGCAAGCGGCCTGCCCGGCGTCGTGAACGCCGTGTACAACGGCCACGACATCACGGTATGCGTGCTCGACAACGCCACCACCGCCATGACCGGCTCGCAGCCGCATCCCGGCACCGGCGTCACGCTCATGGGGCCGCGTCGCGCGCCGGTGTCCATCGAGCGCGTGCTGGAAGCTGTTGGCGTGGAGGTTATCGTGCATGCGGATCCGCTTGATCTGGAGGGTTCCATTGCCGCTGCGTGCACGGCCATCGACCACGAGGGGCCGTCGGCCGTGCTGTTCGAAAGCCCCTGCATCCAGCTGGCGAAGCCGGGTGCGCCGGCAGCCGTGGACGCGCAGACGTGCACCGGCTGCAAGAAGTGCATCACCGAGATAGGCTGCCCCGCCATCGGCTTTAACGCCGACGCGCGCGGGCCGCGCAGCAAGGAGCGCGGCCAGGCGTTCGTGGACGCAAGCCTGTGCACCGGCTGCGGCTTGTGCGTGCAGGTGTGCCCCTTCGACGCGCTCTCCGCTCCGTCGGATGTTGCGGATTCTCTTGCTCGTGTGAGCGAACCTGCGGGGCGCAACGATGTTTCACGTGAAACATCGTCGGCGGAAGGAGGGTCCCATGCGTAACGTGCTGCTGGCGGGTGTGGGCGGGCAGGGCACCGTCCTTGCGGCGAAGGTGCTGGCCCAGGCCGCGCAGGAGAAGGGCTGGCAGGTGCGCACCGCCGAGACCATCGGTATGGCGCAGCGCGGAGGCAACGTGGTGTCGCATGTGCGCATGGGCGATGCGGGCGAAGAGGTGCATGCGCCGCTTGTGGCGCGGGGCGCGGCCGACCTCGTGATAGCGTTCGAGCCGGCCGAAGCCGCGCGCGTGCTGCCCTACCTTGCGCCCGACGGCGTGCTCGTCACCGCCACGACGCCCGTCCAGCCGGTGACCGTCGCGCTCTCGGGGCGCCCCTACCGCGCGGACGCCATCGTCGCGCGCCTGGAGGCGCAGATCGCGGGCACCCCGGCGCGTTTGGTGGCCGTGGACGATGCCGCGCTCGTGGCGCGCGTGGGCAGTCGCAAGGCGCTCAACACGCTGCTGCTGGCCCGCGCGCTGTCCGTCGGCCGCATCCCGCTTGACCTTGACGACCTGCGCCGCGCCATCGAAGCCTGCGTGAAGCCCGCCTACGTCCCCCTCAACCTGGCCGCCATCGACGCCGCAACCGCATGAGGGAACCCGCCTTGGGAAGTGACGGGCCGCTTGCCGAAGAGAGCGGCGTGTGGGAGGCGGACACGGCCAAGGAGCCGGTGGCGTTCTCGTCTGTCATGCCGGACGGGTCCGTGCTTGGGCCCGTCCGGCGTTTCATGCGGTCTTACGGCATCTCGGAAAGCAAGCGGCAGACGCCTCGCTCGCGCATCTTTTCCTCGAAGCGCTCCTGGCATTTTATTAGCACATCGATGAAGTATTCGGCATCTCCTTGCGTTTGGGCTACTTCCAGCCAGGCTTTGTAGGAGTCGCCGTATTCTTGGTCGATCACAATCAGGTCGATATCGTTCTCGATGCATTGTTTGAGCATAAGGAAGCGCCCGATGCGTCCGTTCCCGTCTTGAAAAGGGTGGATGTGTTCGAACCTGATGTGGAATGCGGCAATGGACTCCAGGTTGTGCGGACGCGATTCCCAATCGGAAAGAAGGCTTTCCATCGCGTCGTTCACATCGCTTGGCAAAGCCACCTGGACGCCGGAGTTGCGTATCCTGTTCGGGATGACCTTGTATCGACCGGAGAATCCGTCTGCCGCAGCCTGCGTCTTGTCCATCAGGATGGCGTTGAGCTTGCACAGGAAGTCCTTGTCGATTGGGTCTCCCAGCGAGTCGATGACGAATCCGAAAGCATCGATGGAGTTTTTCGTCTCCAGCACGTCATCGATGGTGTGACTGCCGGTCACGAGGCCGCTTTCCACGAGCTTTTCAAGCTCTGCTTCGCTGAACGTCGAACCTTCCAACTTGTTGGAATGGAAAAGGAATTCGGGCATGATGTCATTGTAGGCAGAGTTCGGTGCTTTTTTCAGCAGCTTCATATGTTCGATGCTAATTCTCATGTTGTCTCCTCGGCGGTTCGACTTCCTGCGGACGGAGGATGCGGCTTTCGATTATACCGTGCTTGCAAGAGTCGTTTTCGGCCTGATGCTGAAAAGGAGGGGCGCGCTTGCTTGCGCCGACGAACTGGACGGGCGGACCCGTCGGGGGAAGGCGGCGGACATTCTTTGCTTTTATTGCTATTGTAGGTGCAGGATTGTGGGCGCAGGTTGGCGAAGGCACTTGGCTCTGGCATCTGAACGGGAGGGACCATGCGCATAACGTACGACTCCGCATTGCGCGATTATATGGCGCGTAAGAATTTGCCGCACATCGTTGTGGATGCGTGCTTCGCCAAGACGTGCGGGGGCGCCATTGCCGAGCTGGACGTCCAGCTTGCCGACGAGGCCCGAGCCGCCAAGCTGCGTCCGCGAGCGCGCGCCGTGCACGCAGGGGAGATGGGTGACGTCCTGGTCATGGCGCGCGAGCTTGAGGTGGATGAGCAGGTTGTCTTCCGTCTCAAGCGTTTTCTTGGGCTAGCGGAAGTGGTCGCCGAAGGCATTCGCGCGTACCGCTTCTGATACCGCTGTCAGAAGGCTTCGCACGAGGCGCTTTTGGGCCGTTGGCGTTGGAAACCCGGCACTCGCCCTTTGCATTCCCGGCCCCTTCACCTACAATAGGGCGCATGACGAACCTGTTTCACATCTCCGCTTTGCAAGCCGTGCCGTTCGGCTCGGCCGGTCGATGGCTTTAGCTTCAAGACCCGCGCCTGCGGGCTTGAAGCATGCCCATATCCCGCACCTGTTGCCATCGACTTGGAAAGAGGCTCCTCATGCAGCTCACCCCTGAACAGTTCAACCTGATCAAGCAGCAGTTCACCACGCTCAAAGACCGCTCGCCCTTCTATGCGGAGAAGTTCGCGGACATCGATCTTGCCGACGTCCAAACGCAAGAAGACTTCGAGAAGCTGCCGTTTTCCGAGAAGGACGACCTGCGCCGCGCCTACCCGTTGGGCCTGCAGGCCGTGCCCGACGAGGAAGTGGTGCGCATCCACAGCTCCAGCGGCACCACGGGCACGCCGGTCATCATCCCCTACACCCAGCAGGACGTGGTCGACTGGGCCATCCAGTTCGCGCGCTGCTACGAGACGGCGGGCATCACGCGCTCCGACCGCATCCAGATCACGCCCGGCTACGGCCTGTGGACCGCCGGCATAGGCTTTCAGCTGGGCGCCGAGCGCCTGGGCGCCATGGCCATTCCCATGGGTCCCGGCAACACCGAAAAGCAGCTGAAGATGATGCAGGACCTGCGCTCCACCGTGCTGTGCGCCACCAGCTCCTATGCGCTGCTTTTGGCCGAGGAGATAGCTAAGCGCGGCATCCGCGACCAGCTGCGTTTGCGCAAAGGCGTCATCGGCAGCGAGCGCTGGGGCGACAAGATGCGCGCTCGCATAGCCGGCGAGCTGGGCGTGGAGATCTTCGACATCTACGGCCTCACCGAGGTGTACGGCCCGGGCATCGGCATCTCGTGCAGCGAGCACCACGGCATGCACGTGTGGTCCGACTACGTCTACGTTGAGGTGGTGGACCCCAAGACCGGCGATCCGCTGCCCGACGGCGAGGTGGGCGAGCTTGTGCTCACCACGCTGCGCAAGCAGGGCGCGCCGCTCATCCGCTACCGCACGCACGACCTCACGCGCATCATCCCCGGCGACTGCGCCTGCGCGCACGGCGGCAGGCATCCGCGCATCGACACGCTGACGGGCCGTACCGACGACATGTTCAAGGTGAAGGGCTGCAACCTCTTCCCCGCCCAGGTGGAGGAGGTTATCGCCGCCACCGACGGCACGTCGAGCGAGTACCAGGTGATGATAGAGAACATCAGCGGCAAGGACGTGCTCACCGTGCTGTTCGAGACGCCGCTGGAAGGCGAGGCGAAGGCCCGCGCCGAAGAGGAGCTGGCTCTCATCTTCAAGGCGAAGTGCGGCTGCACCCCCGACGCCAAAGGCGTTCCCATGGGCGAGCTGCCGCGCAGCGAGAAGAAAACCAAGCGCATCTTCGACAGCCGCTACTAGGAAGGCGCCGCAAGCGCGAACGGGGAGCGCGGCCGGCAGGCCCGGGCGCGCTCCCGCGCGGGACCATGCGCGGCCGCGCGCGCATTTTCTGGACGCCGAGGCTGCTTTACTGTGGTAGAGTATGCACATGCATTCCGCGAAAAGGCATACCGTCGTCGATGATCGCTGGCGTTTCCAACTGGCTCTCGCCGCTGCGTGCCGCGCCCTTGCGCCACGCTCTGCGGAATGCCTCGCGCCTGCGCTTTCCGCATCGAGCGGCAGCTACCGCGCCGTTTCCTATTATTCCTATCGATACCTGTAGCACATGGGTTTGTCCCGTGGTGCCGCCTCGCGCTGCATGCGCCGACGGCTGTGGCGGGCAAGGCCATGTGCGCCTCCAGCGGCGGAGCGCCTCATACGAAGCGCTCCGCCGTGCGTCACGTCGCAGTGCGCCGCAGCGCCGCCGTGTCGTCGTGCCGTGTTGTAGCAGCAAGACGCGTGTTTCGCGTGAAACGCCAAGGGGAACGGAACTTTCATGATAGAGAAACTTTGCATGGTGCTCATATTCGTCGGCGTGGCGGTGGGCGTGGGCGTCTACTGCCGCCGAACCGCCACGAGCGTTGACGGGTTCGTGCTGGGAGGCCGCAACGTGGGGCCGTGGATGTCGGCGTTCGCGTTCGGCACCAGCTACTTTTCCGCAGTCATCTTCGTGGGCTACGCCGGGCAGTTCGGGTGGAAGTACGGCATCGCCGCCACGTGGATAGGCATCGGCAACGCCATCCTCGGCAGCCTTTTGGCCTGGTGGGTGCTCGGCCCGCGCACGCGCGAGATGACGCATCGCCTGGGCGCGTCCACCATGCCCGAGTTCTTCGGCGAGCGTTTTCGGTCGAAGGGTTTGCGCATTGCGGCCGCGGCCATCATCTTCGTGTTCCTCATCCCGTACACGGCCAGCGTCTACAACGGCCTGTCGCGGCTGTTCGGCATGGCGTTCGGGCTGCCGTACGAGGCGTGCGTCATCGGCATGGCCGTTGTCACGTGCATCTACGTGGTGGTGGGCGGCTACATGGCCACGGTCATGAACGACTTCATCCAGGGCATCGTCATGCTGCTGGGCATTGTGGCGGTCATCGTGGCGGTGCTGTCCGGAAACGGCGGCTTCACGGAGGCTATCACGCAGCTTTCGCTCATCCCGTCCGAGGAGTCGGCCATGGCCGGCCCGTTCGTCAGCTTCTTCGGGCCCAATCTGCCCGACCTTTTGGGCGTCATCGTGCTGACCAGCCTGGGCACATGGGGCTTGCCGCAGATGGTGCAGAAGTTCTACGCCATCAAAAGCGGCCCGGCCATCAAGCAGGGCGCCATCATCTCCACGGTGTTCGCCATGGTGGTGGCGGGCGGCAGCTACTTTCTGGGCGGATTCGGCCGCTTGTACGGCGACCAGGTGGAGATGACGGCCGCGGGCGCGCCGGTGTACGACTCCATCATCCCCACCATGCTCTCCACCTTGCCCGACCTGCTTATCGGCATTGTCATTGTGCTGGTGCTGAGCGCGTCTATGTCCACGTTGTCGTCGCTGGTGCTCACGTCGTCTTCCACGCTCACGCTCGACCTCATCAAGGGCAACGTGGTGAAGAGCATGAGCGAGCGCACCCAGCTTGGCACCATGCGCGTGCTGGTGGTGGTGTTCATTGCGGTGTCGGCGGCCATTGCGCTTGTGCAGTACACCTCGTCCATCACGTTCATCGCGCAGCTCATGAGCATCTCGTGGGGCGCGCTGGCCGGCGCGTTTCTGGGGCCGTTTTTCTGGGGGCTGTACTCCAAGCGCATCTCGAAGGCGGCGGTGTGGGCCAGCTTCATCGTGGGCGTGGGGCTGACCACGGGCAACATGATCATGGGTTTCGTGGGCGCGCCGCTTATCGCCAGCCCCATCAACTGCGGCGCTGTCGCCATGGTGCTGTCGCTGGTCATTGTGCCGGTGGTCAGCCTGGTCACGAAGAGCGTGCCGTTCGAGGTGGAGCCGCCCAGCGCGCAGGGCGCCATCGACCGCGAGTTCGAGCACGAGTTGGAGGAGGAAGAGGAGTTGCGCTAGCTTTCGGCACGCGCAGCGCGAGCTGCGAGCCGTGCCCCGCGAGCCGCGATGAGGCACCGCGCAACGCCTCATCGCGCGGGCGGGGCGCGACGCGAAACGAGGCGGGACGTTTCGCGGCGTCGCGATGCGCGGGTTGGGCGACGCGCGACGCAGGGCGGCATGGGCAAGGCGTGCCCCGCGAGGCGCCTGCCGCACGGCTCGCGCTTCCTTACGCACGCGCAACGGCAGCGGGGGCGGAGCGAGGGGCCGCCCCCTTTCCGCCCCGCGCTTTGCCAGATCACGCGATGGAAACGGATGACGCATCGTCCTCTGCAACCGCGAAAGAGAGGCTATACTGTAAGAAAAACGACATCGATCGGTTGAGGTCCCCGCATGTTCGCGTATCTCGTGCTCATCTATTTTCCCGCGCTGGTGTTCGGGGCGTTGTTCCTGCGCAACTATCGCAAGGAGCCGCGCCAGTTCCGCAACGCCCTTTACTTCCTCTTGCTGTGCCTGTTCGTGTTCTGGGGGCTGTCCATCCAGCTTGATCTGCCAGGGCTGATCGTGCTCGGCCTGCTCTCCGTGCCCTTCGGCACCGTGGCTTTGGTCGTGTTCCTTCTGGCCAACACCGTGGTGGTGGTGCGGAGGGAGGGGGTTTCCCTGCCGCATCTTCTGCCTGCGCTCCTGGCCTTGCTCATCGTTGCGGTGTGCATGGCCGCGCCGGTCTTGTTGCTGACGCCCGCGCCCATGCCCGTGCTGGCGCTGCTTTTGCTGGTGCTCATGGAAGGCTCGTACGTGGCGTTCACGTTCTTCGCGCTGCTGCTGTACTCATGGTTGTACCGGAGGCTGCCGAAACGCGCGGGCTACGACTACATCGTGGTGCACGGCGCGGGCCTGTCGGGCGCGAAGCCCACGCCGCTTCTGGCGGGTCGCCTGGACAAGGGCGTGCAGCTGTGGGAGGCGGGCAAGCGTCGCGCCGTCATCATTGTCTCGGGCGGCCAGGGTCCGGACGAGGAAGTGTCGGAAGCGGAGGCCATGCGCGCGTACCTGACAGACGAGCGCGGCGTGCCCGCCGACGCCATCATCATGGAGGACCGCTCCACCACCACGATGGAAAACCTCCTCAACAGCAAGGCCATCATGGACGCGCGCTCGGGCGCCGGGTCTTACCGGGCCGCCGTGGTCACGAGCGATTACCACGTGTTCCGCACGGCGGAGTACGCCCACAAGATAGGGCTGACGGCCGACGGGGTTGGAAGCCCCACGGCCCGGTACTTCTGGCCGACGGCGTTCATCCGCGAATTCGCCGCCGTGAGCAAAGAGCACGCCTGGCCGTTCGCGGTCGTGTTCGCGTTGTGGCTTCTGCCCGTGGGATGCTCATTGCTGGCTCGTTGACGCTCTTTTCTTTTTACTTCCCCTCCCCGAATTCTGCGTATGCCTGTATACTAAAACAATACGCGTCAGGCGGTTGCCGCGTCGGTGTCCAACCGCCCGAAGCGCGGGGTGGTCAATCGACAGGGGGCTTAGGATGTTGGCGAGAACAAGATTAGCGCGCGCACCCACGGAACGCTCAAGCCAACGGGTTCGTGCGCCCGCGCTCCTTGCATTTGTGTGGAGATTAGGCGTGAAGTAGGGCAATCGTAACCGATCTGATTCAATTTGACCGACAAACCAATCATTGATCTTGCTATAATCGCTCTCCGTTAGGTATATTCGAAACGTGTTTGGACCAAGGACGAACCGTTCATCGTGGACCTTGAAACGAGTCCGATGCGGCGTCGAGTAAGGAGACAACAATGCATCTTAAAGCATCGACCGATTACGGAATGCGCGCCGTCCTGTATCTGGCGGCGCAGGGAACCACTTGCTCTTCGAAGGACATCGCCGAAGACATGGACATTCCCCGCGACTACCTGATCCAGCTTGCGCAGCTGCTGCGCAACGCGGGCATCATCGAGGCGCGCCCCGGCAAGCACGGAGGCTACCTTTTGGCCAAGAAGCCGGAGAAGATCAGCGTGCTCGACATCCTGAGCGCGCTGGAGGAGGACAAGCGCTCCTCGAAGCGCTCCAAGCGTTCGTCGCGCAAGGGCAGCGAAATGGTGAAAGGCGTTCGCCGCACCTATGATCTGGTGGAGGAGAGCATGAACGCGTTTCTGGACAGCTTGACCGTGGAGGCGCTTCTGGCGTGCGCTCTTGAGAAGGGCGACAGCAACAAGATCCTCTCCGAGCGCTTCAAGGACGAGAGCCGCCGACTGGCCGCGATCGGCTAAAGCGCGCAACGAGCAACGAGGGTCAGCCGATCCCCAGCACCTGCATGACCAACAAGACGACGGTGAGCACGGTCACGATGCTCACCGTCGTCCATATGAGCGCGCGTGACACGATGCGGGAGCGGTAGGCCCCCATCACGCGCTTGTCCGCCGCGATGATGGCCATGAACACCAGCAGGACGGGCAGCACCAGGCCGTTGACGAACTGCGCCGTCAGCATCACGTTCATCAGGTCGATGTTCGGCACGAGCACGATCACGGCCGACAGCGCTATGATGAACGTGAAGATGCTCTTGAACAGCGGCGCCTCCTTCCATTTGAAGGACACGCCGGCCTCCCATCCAAACGCCTCGCAAATGACGAACGCCGTGGTCAGCGGCAGCACGCATGCCGCCAGAAACGATGCGGCCACCAGCCCGACGGCGAACAGCGCCTCGGCGTAGTGCCCGGCGAAGGGCGCCAAGGCCCGCGCGGCATCGGCCGCCGACTCTATCTCGATGCCCTGGGGGTGCAGCACCGCGCCCGTGGTGACGATGATGAACCACGCCACCAAGCACGCGGCGATGGTGCCCGCCACCACATCCACCTTCTGCGAGAACAGGTCCTTCACAGACAGGCCCTTCTCCACCACGTTGCTTTGGTTGAAGAACATCATCCACGGGGCGATGGTGGTGCCTATCATGGCGATGACCAGCGAGATGAAGCTCATGTCGCCCTCTACGTGGGGCACTGCGGTGCTTTGCAGCGCCTCGCCCCAGTTTGGCTGCGCCATGAACGCCGCCACAATATAGGTGACGAACACCAGCGACAGCACAAGAAACACCTTCTCCACCCGCTTGTAGCTGCCCCCCACGATGAGCAGCCACACGGCTGCGGCGGCAACGGGCACGGCCACGTACTTGGACACGCCGAACATCTCCATGCCGCTGGCGATGCCGGCGAACTCCGAGAACGTGGTGCATACGTTGCCGATGAGCAGCGCCAGCATGGCGAGCGCCGTCAGGCGGATGCCGAAGCGCTCCCGGATGAGGGCGGCGAACCCCTTGCCGGTGACGGCTCCCATGCGCGCCGCGGTCATCTCCACGACAATGAGCAGCACGCACATAATGGGGATGACCCACAGCGTTCCGAAGCCGAACTTGGCGCCCACGGTGGAGTAGGTGGAGATGCCGCCGGCGTCGTTGCCGGCCATGGCCGTGACGATGCCCGGGCCCAGCGCGGCCAGGGCCAACAGCAGCTTGCTGCGCGTCTTCCTGCCTTCGCTTGGGGCTTCGGCCGCCTCGGCGAGCTGCGCGGCCTGCGGCGCTTCGGTGCGACGGATGTCCTTTCCGGCCATGGCCTAGCCCCAATCGTAGCCGACAGCTTGGAGCAGCACGAGCGTGTAGAGCGCCAAAAACAGCACGCCGCCCGCCACGCCGCCCGCCACTTTGAGCGCGGTGAGCTTCGTCTTGTCGCCGCTCACGTCCTCTTCGATGGCGTCCCACGCGTCGTCGACCGTGACGATGCCCAGCAGCGCCCCGTGCTCGTCCACCACGGGCATGGCGGGCAGGTCGTACTTGAAGATGTCGGCGGCCACGTCCTCCTCCGTCTCGTCCGGCGCAACGGAGATGACGTCGTCGAACATGACGTCGCTCACGGGCTTCGCGTCGTCGGTGAGCACGAGGGTGCGCAGGCTGAGCACGCCTACGAACTGGTCGTACTCGCCCAGCACGTACACGTAGTGCACGGTGGGGTGATCCTCGGGCAGCTCGCGCAGCACCTCGATGGTCTCTCCCACGGTGTCGTCGGCGTGCACGGCCACGAACTGCGTGGTCATCATGCCGCCGGCCGTGCCGTCTTTGTAGCCCAGAAGGCGGCGGATCTCGGTGGCGTCCTCCACGCCCATGAGGCGCAGCAGCGTTTCGGCTTTCTCGTAGGACAGGTCGCGCACGATGTCGGCCGCGTCGTCGGGGTCCATGTCGCCCAACAGGCCGGCGGCGCGCGCGTCGTCCAAGTCTTCGATGAAGTCCGCCTGGTATTCGTCTTCCATCTCCGAGATGGCCTCGGTGGCGCGCGCGTCGTCCAGGTGCTGGAACACGTTGGCGCGCTGCTGGGGGTCCAGCTGCTCCAGAATGTCCGCCACGTCGGCGGGGTGCAGCTCGTCCAGGCGCTTGTGGGTGACGGACAGCTGCACCTCGGACAGGTCGCGGTCGAGCAGGTCCATGTAGTTCCAGGCGATGATCTGCTCGTCTATCTTCTTGCCGAACGCTCGCGCCACGGCCACCACCGCGCGTTCCAGCCACGAGGCCAGGCCGCGCAGGATGCCGCGCACGCCCACCTCGGCGCCCAGAAGGCGCAGTTGAGATCCCGATACGGACAGCTTGAGGTCGTTCACGCGCACGACTTTCATGCCCTGCGTGTCCACGATCTGGCGGTTCAGCAGATCGCGCGCCAGCAGCACCTCGTCGGGCTGCAGGTAGCTGAAGCGGATGTCGTGGGCCTGCACGGTGAGCGTGATGCCGTCCTCGTCGAATTCGCCCACGTACTTGCGCCACGAGATCATGAACGGCACCTTGCCCGGTCCCTGGAACGCAAGGCTCGTGATGCGCGGGAATACCTCGCCGGTGGATATGGCCAGGTCGGATATTGTGCCGATTTTCTCGCCCGTGCAGTCGATCACGGGCTTTCCCATCATTTGAGAGAGGTAGAGCATGGTGGTGTCCCTTACTGGTCGTGCCCGTGCCTTGCAGCGTGGTTGCGGCACCTGGCCATAGTAGCGCGTTGGGGCGCGCGCGGGATCTGCAGGTGCGTAAAATCTCTGTCAAGCGCGGGTGCTGCGGTCGTCCTTCGACCGCCATCGCAAGGGAATCGAAGGAGGACTACATACTGTGAGGTTTCGGTTTTCGAACCTTCAACAACGTCCCTTTCCTTCAGCCAATAAAAAAACCGCACGTGCTGCTGCCAGTCGTTGCGGATTCGTCTGCTGTAAGTGGTGCGCCGTGAGGGATTCGAACCCCCGACGTACTGATTCGTAGTCAGTCCCTCTATCCAGCTGAGGTAACGGCGCACGTCGAAACAGCAGAGATCATTATGCCGATAAGGCTAGACAGTGTCAACGCCAATTTTGCGAATTCGCGAAAAAGTTTGCATGGCCACGTTCCAGGGGCGCTGGGGGCGCTGTCGCGGAGGCCGTGCGGCTCGCACGGTTCGCGCGAGCCGCACGGGTGCGAGGCGCCGGCCTGCGGAAGCAGTGGCCATGCGCGCGGCTTGCCGGGTGGTTGGCGGGGCGGGGTGTCGCTGGGCGGTCGGGGCGGTTACGGGTGGCTAACGCTGGACGGATGGCAGCCGAGCGCTTGAAAGGCGTGCGTAGGATGGCCTGCATACGCTTCCGTGCCAGACAGGCGGTGTGGAAGCCGACGCCAGTATCCGTACAAGAAAGCGAGGTCTCCCATGACCAAGACCATGAAGGCGACCATGATGGGCGCGTTCGCCGCAGCTGCGGTGGCGCTGCTTGTTGCGACGGGTTGCACGAGCGGCTCCACCGAGTCCGCAGGGTCCAACGGCGGCGATGCCGGCACCGGCGCGGAGAACGCCGCCGCCGACAACGCTGCCGACGACAACGCCGCCACCGACGGCACCGATGACGGCTCTGCATCCGACGATGCCGCAACCAATGCCGCCAATGGCGAGAACGCCGTTGAAGATGAAACCGTGATCAGGATGGACAACGGCTGGATTGCGTACTCGGGAGGCGATATGCTGATGCTGCTCGATGCCGACGCCGATACGAACTTCCAATGGACGGCGGAGGTTGAAGGCTCGTCCGTGCTGAAAGGCACCGACGCCGACCTGCCTTCCTCGCTGTACTACGATCAGGATATCAGCGACGTGGTGGGGTCGTCCGGCATGCATGTGGTGAGCCTTCTGGCCGACGATCAGAACAACGGCGAATCCACCATCACCTTGAAGCTGTCCAACACGGCCGACGATACCGATGTGCGCACGACCATCGTGGTGAAGGCCGACGCGGAGAACGGAACGTTCAAGAACGTGACCGTGCAGGAGTAAGTAGCGCCGAATCGGACGCGGTGGCGCTTTGCGCGCGAAGGCGTCCAAGTGACGCCGCGAGCCGGAGGGGCGTGTCCGCCCCTCCGGCTTTCGCATGTCTGCGGACACGGGCGATTGCGTTTGCGTGTCGCAGCGGCGAGCCGCCGTAACCGTTTGCGGTGGCGAACGATCGCACCCGTTTGCTTCGCTCTCTGTTAAACCGGTGCTGACGCGGGTCCCTGCAACAGCGGTTTGGCGACTGCCCGCCGCAGCGGGTGGCTCGCTCGGTCAGGCAAGCGCGCGATGCCGGCGCGCGATCAGCTGCTCCACGAACGCCGAGGCGGGATGGGCTTGCACCTCCCGGGGTGCGGCGCACTGCACCGCGCGCCCCTTTTCCATGACCAGCACGCGGTCGCCCAAATCAAGCGCCTCGTCCACGTCGTGCGTCACGAACAGCACGGTAACTCCTGTTCGCAGGCGGATACGTTTGAGCTCGTCTTGCAGGGAAGCCCGCGTGATGGCGTCCACGGCGCTGAACGGCTCGTCGGCCAAAAGGATGCCGGGCTTGGCTGCCAGCGCCCGGGCAAGGCCGACGCGCTGCGCCTGCCCGCCGGACAGCTCCGAGGGATAGCGGTCCTTTATCTTGCGCGGAAGCCCCACCAGGTCAAGCCAGGTGTCCGCGAAGTCGGGCGCGGGCGCGCGCACGCGCCCGCGCTTGCCGCGGCCCAGCAGGCGGGGGACGTAGGCGATGTTCTGCTCGACGTTCAGGTGGGGGAACAGCACGCTGCCTTGGATGACGTAGCCGATCGAGCGGCGCAACGCTATCGGGTCTGTGTCGGTTGTCGCGCGGCCGCGCACGAGCACGCGTCCCTCGTCGGGAAGGACCAGGGCGTTGACGGATTTGAGCAGCGTGGTCTTCCCGCACCCCGAGCTTCCCACCACGGTGACGAACTCGCCTTCGGCCACAGAGAGGCTGACGCCGTCCACGGCGACCGTCTCGCCAAAACGTTTCGTCATGTGGTCGAACACGATGGCGGGTTCCTTGCCGCGATCGGTGCGGACTGCCTCCGCTGTCGTTTGGCCGTTCATCTACATCAGCCCCTTTTGGGTCAGGAACTCGTCGGCGACGGCCTTCGGTTCGCGACCCTGCGTCTCCACTTGGTTGTTCATGCGTGCCATGTCCTTGTCGTCAATGACGCCGTCCAGCTTGTCAAGCACCTCTCCCAACTGGGGATAGCGTTCCAGCGTGTCAACGGCCACCACGTTGCCGCACCGATACGACGGATAGAACCCGCGATCGTCCTCCAAGACGACGAGCCTGCCGTCGGCGACCTGCCCGTCGGTGGTGGACACCGCGATGGCGTCCACCTGCCCGTCGAACAGGGCCTGGTACTTCAAGCCGATGTCCATGTCCCGCGTGGCCCCAAACGCCATGCCGTACGCCTGCTGCAAGCCGGGATAGCCGTCTTGGCGGTCGAAGAAATCCGGTTCGGCTCCCAAGGAAAGCTCGCCCGCCACAGCCGCGAGGTCGGAATAGGTGCGCAGGCCGTAGCGTTCGGCCGCCGCCGCGCTGACGGCCAGGCCGTAGGTGTTGTTGAAGCCGTACATGCCCCGCCAGGTCAGATTGAAGGACGCCTCGTATTCGCGCTGCATGTCGTCGAAGCGGCTTTCGTCGTATGTCTCCTCGTGCTTGAGCACGGCGTTCCATCCCGTTCCCGTGTACTCCGGATACAGGTCGAACGCCCCGCTTTCCATGCCGGGTTGGATGTTCGAGGTGCCGCCTCCCACGCCTTGCGTAAGCTCCACGGTCAGATCGGTGTCGCGCTCCACGAGCGTGCTCAGCATCTCGCCCAGGATGTACTGCTCGGTCATGGGCTTGGTGGCAATGCGCACCACGCCTCCTTGGTCGCCCCATCGGTCCGCCAGCGCGAAGGCGCCGCCCGCCACCAGCGCCGCGCACACGGCCGTCGCACCCGCCGCGCGCGTCCACCGGGGAAGCTTGTGCCGCCCCGCCCCCGCGCTGCGCTGCCTGCCGACGCTCCGTCGCTGCGTCAGGGCCTTCTCCGCCGCCGCGAGCGCAAGGTCCACGGCAATGGCCAGCAGCGCTATCAGCAGGCTGCCGGCCAAAGTCATGGCCAGGTTGTTCGTGGTGATGCCGCGGTAGATGGCCACGCCCAGCCCGCCTGCGCCGATGAAGCTGGCTATGCCGGCCAGCGCGATGGTCATGGTGGCCATGCTGCGGACTCCGCTCACAATGACGGGCGCCGCCAGGGGAAGCTCGACGCAAAGGAGCGTCTGCGAGTCGGTGGAGCCCATGCCACGGGCCGCCTCGACGATGGCGGGGTCGATGTCGGTCAGGCCGGTGTAGGTGCTGCGCACCATGGGCAGCAGCGCGTACACGGTGAGCGCTATGACGGCCGTGACGTCGCCGATGCCGGTTGCGGGGATGAGGAATCCGAACAGCGCGATGGAGGGGATGGTGTACGCGAAGCTCACCAGGGCGAGCGTCGGCTTGGCCGCGCGCTTTTGGCGGGCGATGATCGTGCCGACGGCAAGTCCCAGAACGCCCGCCAGCCCGATGGCGACAAGCGACAGGCCGACATGCTGGAGCAGCAGGTCGAAGAACCAAGAGCGTTTGTCGGCGAGCAGTGAGAGCGTGGCTTCAATCATGCGCGCGGCCTCGCTTTCGTAGGGAAGGGACGCAAGAGGAGGGCGGGGACCATGCCCCGCCCTCCATTCTACGTGCGTCTTCGAAGCTGCCGGTCCGCGCGCTGCGGGCGTTTCCCGCCCGTTGTCGGCGTGTGAGGTCGGGCTTAGCTCGTGGTGCTGGCAGTGCCCGCGCCCGCGCCTGAGCCGCCGCCTGCGCCCGTTCCGGTTCCGGAGCCGTTTCCGCCGCTGGTGCTCGCGGCCGTCTCCTGGAACGTCACCGTGACCGCGATGTTGTTCTTCACGTTGGAGACGGTGAACGTGCCGCCGCTGGCCGGAACCTGGTACGACTTCCCGTTCGTGTCGGTGACGGAGGCCACCGTGCAGCCCGAGTTGGGCGTGACCGTGAAGGTGATGCTCTCGCCCTCGTTCACGGTCATGCTGCCAGGGCTCACCTGGCCGCCCCCGCCGTTCACGCTGGCGGAAACGGTGTAGGTGCTCTGCTGGGCCTTGCCGGTGCTCACCACGATGTTGACCGACTCGCCCGCCTGCAGGCGCTCGCCGCGAACGCTTTGGCTGATCACGTAGCCCGCCTCCACGGTGTCGCTTTCGGCGTAATCCACGGTCACGTTGAAGCCCGCATTGTTGAGCGTGGCCGTTGCCGCCCCCTCGCGCTGCCCCACCACGTCCGGCACGGCGACGCCCTCGGATCCCAAGGACAGGTAGTAGGTGACGGTTGAGTTCATGGCCACCTTCTCGCCGGCGGCGGGGCTTTGACGGACCACGCGGTCCTTCTCCACGGAATCGGAGTACTCGGCGGCGCCGGCCGTGGCCTTCAGGCCGCTTGCGGTCAGGGCCTTCTTCGCCTCGTCGGCGGTCATGCCGGCCAGGTTGGGCACGTCTATCTCCTGCACGCCCTTCGACACGGACAGCGTGACCTTGGAACCTTTCGCCTGCTTGGTGTCGCCCTTCGGGTTCTGGTCGATGACCTTGCCCGCCTCCACCGTGTCGCTGTGCGTCTCCTCGGTGGCAACCTGGAACCCGGCCTCGGTCAGCGCGGCGGTGGCGGCGTCTGCGGTCTGGCCCACCACGTTGGGCACGGTGACCTCCTCGGCACCCCTCGAGCCGCCGCCGGACATGAGCGCGAACGCGATGCCGCCCACCACGGCCAGCGCCGCGATGATGCCCACCACGATGGCGATGGTCTTTTTCCTGTTGCTGCCGGACGTGTTGTCCGAACGGTAGGACCGCGTGCCTCCCATTGCCGCGCCGCCGGCGCCTCCCACGGCCGGCATGACCGCCGTGCCGTCGCCGGCCGCGGGCCCGATGGGGGGCACCACGCCGCCGATGACGGAGGTTTGGGCGCTGGTGAAGCCGTCGCCCAGGTTCACGGGCCGGCCGGCCAGGTAGTCGTTGAGCGCCGCGCGCATGTCCTTGGCCGTGGCGAAGCGGTCGGCGGGGTTCTTCTCCATGGCCTTCATGATGATGGCCTCAAGCGACGGGTCGATGTCGGGGTTGATCTCGCGCGGAGGCGCCGGCAGGTCGTTCACCTGCTTCATGGCCACGCTCACGGCGTCGGGTCCGTCGAAGGGAAGGTGGCCGGTGCACGCCTCGTACATGACCACGCCCAGCGAGTAGATGTCGCTGGCGGCCGTGAGGTCTTTGCCCTGCGCCTGCTCGGGCGAGATGTAGTGCGCCGTGCCCAGCACGCTGGAGGTTTGCGTCTTCACGGAGTTCTTCGCCCGGGCGATGCCGAAATCCATCACCTTCACGTTGCCGTCGGGCTGCACCATGATGTTTTGCGGCTTGATGTCGCGGTGGATGATGTCAAGGCCGTGCGCCACCGAAAGCGCCTGGCACACCTGCGAGCCTATCTCGGCCACCTTGCGCTGGTTGATGGCGCCGCGCTCGTTAATGGCGGTCTTGAGGTCGCTGCCGCGCACGAACTCCATGACGATGTAGTACGTGCCCTCGTCTTGGCCCCAGTCGTACACGTTCACAATGTAGGGGCTTTGCAGGTTGGCGGCTGCGGCGGCCTCCTGCTTGAAGCGCTGCGTGAAGCTGGGGTCTGCGGCGTACTGCGGAAGCATCACCTTCACGGCCACCAGGCGGCCCAGCACGTTGTCCTGCGCGCTGTACACCTCGGCCATGCCGCCCACGCCGATGCGCTCGGTTATCTGGTAGCGATTGTTGAACACTCTGCCAATCATGTTTCCGGTCACGTTTTAGCTCCTTTAGGCCACATGCTGGGCTATGCTTCCGGCCTTGCCGCTCCCTGCCTTGCAAACGCCATGATACAGCCCATCAGCATACCCTATCTACAAAAGCCCCTGAACTTCCAGGGCGGTTTTCAATACATTCTGCGCTTTTTGCGCGCCCTCTCCCTCGTCTCCGTCCTCGATGACGATGGCGACGACCACCTTCGGGTCTTCGGCGGGCGCCATGCCCACGAACCAGCTGTCGTTGCTGTCCACCTTTTCGGCCGTGCCGGTTTTGCCGGCAACCTGCACGCCGGGGACGGCCGCGGCGGTGCCGGTGCCGTTGTTCACCACGCCCACCAGCACGTCCTTCACGCGGTTGGCCGTGTCCTCGCTCACGGCCTGCATGAGCTTGGAGGGGCTGGCGGCGAAGCTGCGCTCGCCGTTGGCGTTGTAGATGCCGTCCACCAGGTAGGGCTGCATGATGGCGCCCTCGTTGGCGATGGCAGAACCCACCAGGGCCATTTCCAGCACGGTGGCCTGCGGGCCGGGCTGGCTTTCGTGGTTCATGGGGTTCACGGGCTCGCCGGCGGCGGCCCAGGCCGTCTCCCACTCCGTCATTTCGGCGGGATCGGCCATGAGGGAGGTGTACATGACCAGGGGGAAGTCTATCTGCCGGTTGAAGCCGAACGCCTCGGCGCCCTTCACCAGCGCCTCGGCGCCCATCTCCACGCCCAGCTGGCCGAACACGGTGTTGGAGGACATCTCCGTGGCCTGCGCGAGCGTCTGGTTGCCGTAGCTGGCCTTGTTGAAGTTGGACACGGCGGCGTTTCCGATGTCCATGGTGCCGGGCGAGGAGTACACGGTGTCCTCGGTGGCCACGTCGTTTTCCAGCGCGGTTGCCAGCGTCACTATCTTGAAGGTGGAGCCCGGCGCGTACAGCGCCCCGGTGGCGCGATTCACCAGCGAGCTGTCGTCGGCCGCGTTGCCGGACGCGGCGGCCGCGAGCAGCGACTCCACGTCGGCGGCGTTGTAGGTGGGCGACGAGGCCATGCCCAGCACGGCGCCCGTCTCGGGGTCCATGACCACGCACGCGCCCGTGTTGCCGGCCAACGCGTCCTGCGCCGCCTGCTGGATTTTCGAGTTCAGAGTGAGCGTCACGTCGTTGCCCGGGTTGCCCACGCCGGCCAGCGAGTTCAGCACGTCGGTCCAGGAGGCGTAGTTCTTCTCGCCTTTGAGGGTGTCGTTGTAGGCGGCTTCTATCCCCGAGGTTCCGTAGCGCTCGGACGAGTAGCCCACCACGTGGCTTGCCAGGTCCCCCGCCGGATAGGTGCGGCTGTAGGTGCCGTCGTCGTTGATGACGCTTTGGGCCAGCACGATGCCGTCGTAGGTGGATATGGTGCCGCGCTCGCTGCGGGCCTCCTTGGCCAGGGTGTGGTTGTTGCCCGGCATGCTTTGGTAGTGGTCGGCCTGGAACACCATGATGTAGGTGAGGTTGGCCACCAGCAGGGCGAACAGGGTGGAGCACAGCAGCATGGAATGCGTCAGGCGCTTGCCTAGCGACACGCGGCCCAGCACGCTGTTGGCGTGGAGGGTGCCGGTGGCGCTCAGCACCTCCGCGCCCACGCCGGTGCCCTCGTCGCCGCAGCGCAGCAGAAAGCCCACCGCGACGAAGCTGGCCAGAAGCGACGAACCGCCTTGGCTGATGAAGGGCAGGGTGAGGCCCGTCAGCGGGATGAGGCGCGTCACGCCGCCCACGATGATGAACGCCTGGAGCACCACCATGGAGGTCAGGCCCACGGCCACAAACGAGCTGACGTCGCTTTTCGCGCGCGCCGCCGTCAAAAAGCCGCGGATGGCGAACAGCAAAAACAGCAGCAGCAGGCCCGCCGCGCCCAAAAGCCCCAGCTCCTCGGCGATGGCGGCGAAGATGAAGTCGCTTTCCACCACGGGGATCTGGTCGGCCAGCCCCCGCCCCAGCCCCACGCCGAACAAATCCCCGTCGGCGATGGAGTAGATGGCCTGGGTGAGCTGGTAGCCGGTGTTCTGCGCGTCGGCGAAAGGATCCAGCCAGGTGCTCACGCGCACCTGCACGTGGTCGAACAGGAAGTACGCGCCCACGCAGCCGGCGGCCATGAGGGCAAGGCCGATGAGCACGTACACCTTCTTGCCCGTGGCCACGTAGAGCATGACCAGGAACAGGAAGAAGAACACAAGCGCGCTGCCCAGGTCCTTCTCGAACACCACCACCAGAAGAGACACGCCCCACATGAGCAGAAGCGGCAGCAGCGTGCGCACATCGGGCAGGTTGAGAGGCCCCACGCGCCAGGTGAACACGCTGAGCATCTCGCGGTTCTGGGCCAGGTAGCCGGCTAGGAACAACACGATGACTATCTTGGCTATCTCGCCGGGTTGGAAGGAGAACCCGCCGATGAACAGCCAGATGCGACTGCCGTAGATCTCTTGGCCCAGGCCCGGAACAAGGGGCGAGAGCAGCAGCAGAAAGCCCACGATGCCCAGCGTGTACTTGTAGTTGGCAACCTTGTCCAAGTTGCGGACGAACGCCAGCACCACCACCATGCACGCGATGCCCAAGAACAGCCACATCACCTGGTTGACCGCCAAGTCCGGCGCCAGGCGCGTGACGAAGGCGATGCCCGTGCCCGACAGCGCGAAGGCCAGGGGCAGGATGGCCGGGTCGGCCCCGGGCGCGAATTTGCGCACGGCCAGGTGCGCGATCACGAACGCGGCGAAGATGCCCGCGGGCACCCCCAGCGTGGTGGTGTCGAGCGCCTGCCCCTGGTTGAGGGCGATCATGGCGAACAAAAGCACCACCAAAGGCGCGCCCACGCACAAAAGCACCAGTTCGAGATTGCGGCGCGTCATGCGGCACCGCCTTGGGAGGCAGAGCCGTTGCTTCCGTTTGCGGAGGAGGAGCCCGAGGCGGCGTTGTCCGAGCCGCCGCCGTTGTCGGAGGTGCCGCCGTTGTCGGCGCCGTCCTGCCCGCCGGTTGCCTTGCCGCCTTCGCCCGCGCCCTCGGAAGAGCCCTTCTGCGCCGCTTCGGCCTCGTATTCCCGCACCAGCGCCTCGGCGGCGTCCACGGTGTCAACCTGGATGCCGGCGGCAAGGCGGTTGGCCGTGCCGGGCTGCAGGTCGTTCACGGACACGTCGGTGACCCGTTCCAGATGCGAGAACGAAAGCCCCAGCAGCGTGCCCGGCACGCCGCGGTAGATGGCCACCTTGCCGTCTTGGGCGGCCAGGTAGGCGGTGGTGTTCAGGTAGGCGTTCGCGCCCCAGGCGGTTCCCCCCACAATGGCCGCGAACAGCACGAGGATGGTGGCGATGAACAGCTTGGTCTTGCGGGCGAGCTTGCGGCGCCGCGCCTCCGCGAAGCCGGAGACATCGGCCACGATGACCGTGACGTTGTCGTGGCCCCCGGCGGCGATGGCCTCGTTCACCAGCTGCGCCGCGCAGCGCTGCGGATCCTGGACGCGGCGCATGGTGTGCTCGATGTCCTGGTCGCAGAGCATGCCGGACAGGCCGTCGGAGCAGATGAGCAGGCGGTCGCCCGTCTCCACGTTGATCTCGTACATGTCCGGGTGCATGCAGGGGTCGCTGCCGAGCGCGCGGGTGATGACCGATCGCTGCGGATGGCAGCGCGCCTCCTCCGGGGTCAGCTGGCCGGCTTCTATCAAATCGGCCATCAGGCTGTGGTCGCGCGTGAGCTGCTGGAGCTTGCCCTGGTGCATCAAGTAGGCGCGCGAATCGCCCACCTGCGCGATGACCAGGCGTTCCCCCTCAAGCACAGCCGCCGTCATGGTGGTGCCCATGCCCTCGCGGCCGCGTCCGTCGCGCGCCGCGCGCATGACCTCGTGGTTCGCCTCCTCAACGGCGCGGGCGAGCGCCTCTCCGTCGGGATGCTCGGGCGCGTGCTCGGCCAGCACGTGCACGGCAATCTCGGAGGCCACCTCTCCGGCGGCATGGCCGCCCATGCCGTCGGCCACGGCGAACAGCGGCGGCGTGACTATCAGGCTGTCCTCGTTGTGGTCGCGCAAACAGCCGATGTCGGTGCGGCTGCCGAACGGCGTGAGGGCCCCTCGGCGGGTGCGCGGCGTGGAGCGGTACGATCGTTTCTCGGCCATTAGGCGTACCTCACGCGAATGGCCACGTCGCCCACGTTGACCACGTCGTTGTTGCGCAGGGCGGTGGGTTCGGCGATGAGCTGCCGGTTCACCGCCGTGCCGTTGGTGGAGCCCAAATCCTCAACGAACAGGTTCTGCCCCATCAGGCTGAAACGGGCGTGCCGGCCCGACACGTAGCCCGCGCCTATCACGATGTCCGCGCCGGGGCTGCGGCCCACGATGACGGGCCCGCGCACCACGATGGACACGCCGCGCAGCTCCTTGGGCCCCCGCTCCACCGACAGGTTCCACGTGCGCTCCTTCTTCCGTTGGCCGCGCACCATGCCGATGCCCGTCTTCATGATGGCGAACAGAAACAGGTACAGAAGCGCGACGAACAGAAGGCGGACGATGAGCAGTACGTAGTCGATCACAGGCTATCCTTCCGTTCCCGCTCAGGCCAAGGTGAACACGAGGTTCGTCATGCCGACGGTGATGCGGTCCCCCTCGGCGAGCGGTTGGGAGGTGATCTCGCGGCCGTTCACGAACGTGCCGTTGGTGGATCCCAGGTCGGTGAGCACCCATACGCCCTGCGGCTCGAAGCGCAGCTCGGCATGCGTGCGGGATGCGTTGATGTCCTGGATGGAGATGTCGTTTTTGGACTCGCGGCCGATGAGCAGGCGCGTGCCGGCCAGGTCGTAGGAGCGGTTGCTTGCGGTGTCCACCAGGCGTGCGCGCACGGCGCTGCGCGACGGCACGGCCGCGGCGCCCGGCTGCCCGCCGCCCGAGAACACCACGGTGTCGGCGGCCACCCGCTGCGGCGCGGCGCTCGCTGCGGGTGGGACCGCATGCGCGCTGGCCGCGGCGCCCGCGCCCGCCGCGGCCATGCTGGCGTTCGCAACGTCGAAGGGGTCCACCACGTGCCGGCCGGCCGGGCCGGCGTGCCCGTCGTCGAAGGCGTATCCGTCGCCTCCGCCTTGGCCTTGGCCGTAATCGTCGTAGAGCCCGGGGGCGTCGTAGGCGGGTTCGGCGTAGCCGTCGTAGCCCTGGTCGTAGCCGTAGGCGGGCGCAGGGGCGGGGGCCGGCGCCTGCTGCGGGTAGCCCGCGAAAGCGTCCGGGCGTCCGCCGTACGCGCCGGGGCGTCCGCCCTGCGGGGCGCCGTAGCCGCCGCGCGCGCCAGCTTGCGGGGCGCCGCCCAAGCCGTAGCGGTACATCTCCTCGTCGCGCAGCTGAGAGACGATGGGCGCGGCCACGGCCTCGGCTATGACGTCGAACTTGCCGTGCTTCAGGTCTTCGTCCACGATGAAGCGCACCAGGGGCTGCCCGTCCATGACCAGGCCCTGCTCGGCCGCCTTGGCTGCCAGGTAGGTTTCCGTCTCGCCCGCCAAGGTGGGGTAGTACCCGAACAGGCGCTGGTCGTCGTCGGGATTCACCAGCACGGTGTAGAGGGTGGGGGCGAACTGCTTGCCGGCGCCCACCATCTTCTCGCGACGCATCTGCTTCTCAGCTTTTTTCGCAATCTGAACCGGCGAGATGGGGGAGTTCGCCATGCGGTCCACCGCACCTTCGAACGTGTCTTCCATCTTGCCTTCGAACTTTGAGAAAAAGCCCATTGTGTCTCCTTCGCGCCCCTTTGGGCGAGTGCGGAGCGCGGCCCGTTCGGGCGCGCGCGTCAACATCTCTCATCATGCACGTATGCAATGCTCCATCTTGCCATAAACATGCAGGCAGCGCTCTATCTTTTACGCAATCGTCATCAAAAGTCGTCTGCGGTTTCAAGCGGCTTCGAATGGGGGGGGGGTGGTTCAGGCGCGCCCTTCCGCCCGGCGGCGCTTGCGCGCTGCTCGACCGCCCCGGCAACGCCGGCGGGTGCCGCGTGCAAGCGCGCTGGCGCCGGCGGGCGGCTCGGGTGTTGGTCCCGCGCGAGGGCGGCCGCGCTGGACTCGCGTCGCGCGTCCTTCCCGCCAAACCGCCGCTGACGCGGCCCCTGCAGGCGGCGGTTCGGCGGGGGGCTGCGCCCCTCTGGACAAAACGGCCCCTGATCCACATCCTCGCACGAGGATAGTCAAAAGCGCAAGCCGCCCGCCTGGGGCGACGCGCGGCCTTCCCGCGCGTCCCTTCGCGAAGGCCCCGAATCGGGCCGATTTTGGCCGAGGCCATGCGGACCGGGGCCTGTTTTGTCCATGACTCTTTCGCTTTCCGTTGAACCGCCGGCGGCGCGGGCCGGCCCGGCCCGCCGGGCGCGCAGGGCCGGCCCCTCCGAGGCACCCGATCAGAGGGGGCTCGGCCCGAGATCCGGCAAACACCGGTTCGTGTCAACGGTGGTTTAACAGAGAGGCGGGCGCAGCCGGCCAACCTGCGGACGCAGCCGGCTCCCGTCAGCTGCGGGCGCAGCCGGCCCCGCCAACCTGCGGACGCGATCGGTCCGTGTCGGCGGTGGTTTGGCAGGGCGTCGCGTGCGACTCGGGCGCCGGAGGGCGTCGCGTGCGGCTGTGCGGCATCGCGCCGTGCGCGGTCACTCGGACGCTTCGGCGGACTCCACCATGCGCATGAGCTCTTGCTGGGTGTGGATGTCCAGCTTGCGGTAGATGTGGCGGATGTGGGTTTTCGCCGTTCCCTCGGAGATGTAGAGCTTCTCTTGGATGTAGGCCGCGTTGTGGCCTTTGGCCAGGAAGAACATGACCTCCGTTTCGCGTCGGGACAGCAGGAAGGCGTTGGCCACCGTCTCGCATTTGGCGCGGAAACGTCCTCCGCGCTGGCGGCCTTCGGACGCGGCCAAAGGCCGGCCCGCGCCGCCGGGGATTCCGTCTGCGGGGCCTCCGCCTCCGTCGGCTTTCTGATCCGCGCCGACGGCGGGTTGCAGGGACATGGCCGCCAAACGTGCGGACGAGGGATGCCGCAGCATGGCCTGCCGTGCAGGGGAGAGGTTCGCAAACGACGCTGCGGAAAAGGACGCGGGCGATCCGTCCGCAGACGGGGCGCCGGCCGGCGCGGAGGCGGAGGGACCGTGCCCGGGCGGGGTCGGTCCTTGCGGGTCCGGCAGGTTTGACGGGTCCGGCAGATCCTGCGGGTTCGAGGGGGACGGCTCCCGAGCGGCCAGGTTCGGCTCGGCGGGGCTTTGGGTCGGCGCGGCCGATACGGCGAGCGGGGCGTTCTCCAAGCTGACGGACACGGCGCGCACCGCCGGGCATGGCGCCACGATGGACTCTATCTCGCGCTCGCGCGGCAGCAGCGCGTACGCCACGAACATGGCCACGAGCATGGTCATGGCCACTCCCTGCTCGCCGAAGGGCAGGGCGTTCAGCCAGCCGGCGTCGATCACCGGGATCAGCGACCCTGCCAAGATCCCCGCCGCCAGCATTCCTCGGCCCAGGCCGAACACCAGCACCGGCGACATGCGGAACCGCTGCGCCAGCATGCCGAAGAACACCCACATCATGGCTTCGAAGCTCAGGTACCCGATAAGCAGCGCCAGGTTCGGCAAAAGGTCCGACCCGCTGCGCGCCGATGGCAAAAACAGCAGCGCGACGGCGATGAGCGGCACAAGCGGCCGGAAGTAGCGGTTCCATTGGTCGCCCCTGCCCTGGATCATGATGGTGATCAGCATGATGACGGTGGCGCATCCGGCGGCGAGCAGCAAAAGCAGCTGGTCGGCAAGGTCGGTGGCGGGCAGGCTTGCCTGGATGGACGTTTGTCGGAGCGTTCCCAGGGCCAGGCCCATGATGAGCGTGGGCGTGGCGAACCGCGCGAAGAACTTCGCGCGGTTGACGGGCAGCGGTTTGAAGATGGGGACGCCGTCGCGCTCGGAGTAGGGCCGGGGCGTCTTGTTCCACAGCACGGCCAGCTCGAGCAGGGGGATGGCGGAGGCCATGAGCCCTGTGAAGGGGACGGGCGCGCTGTGCAGCAGAAGCACGTACACGGCCACCCCCATGACCACGCCCAACGAGGTGTTCAGCACAATGGACGACGTGTCGCAGCGAGCGAAGGCCGTCCCCCAGAACAAGATGAGCATGGAGGACCCCAGCCCCGTCAGAACGCCGGAGGCTATCTCAAGCGCCACCAGGTCGCCCGTTCCCGACAGCGCCAGCAGCACGGTGCCCGCGCAGCCCATGGCGGAGGCGGCGGCGAGCGTTTTGCGGGAGATGTAGAACCTGAGGAAGCGCTGGTCGGTGGCGGCGGCGAACAACAGGCACGCAACGTAGACGATGATGGACACCAGGTAGGCCGCGGTCACGTGCATGTCGTTCATGCCCGTCAGGTACGCTTGGATGCCGAACACCGACGTTGCGCCGAACATGGTGGCGAACACCCATGCCTGGTGCAGTCCGTACCCAACGGAAAGCAGGGTGAGGTCGCCCAGGGCCGCGTCCTCGGCGAAGTCGGCGTTCACCGTTATACGTGGAACACGGATGCCCATGGCCCCTCCTTCGCGGATTTCTCTCCCAGCCCCTCTGCTGATGAAGATAATACTAACCGGGCTAATCTTTGTATAGGAGAATTGGCCGAAAAGCCGAGAGGCCCCCTTTTGGAGGCAGCCGCTTTGACGTGGGAAAATAGAAAAATAATCCTCTGAGGATGATGTTTGGGGCCGCAGATTGCCGCCGAGGGGCCTCGCTCGACCGCCCGCAGGCGCCCGCGGCCCGTCCGGCTGCGGGCGGGCCGGCTGGTCGTCCGGCCCGCGCTTCCGACGGCGGCGAGGGGCAGTTCCCTACGCCACCGTGACCACCACGCTGTCCCAGCGCTCGAGGGGCGTGTCCTCGCCCTTGGAGCCTTCGGAGTCGTAGGTGGTCTGCGTGCCCGGCTTTTGGCTTGCCGCTTTGTGCACCGTGCACGTGTACTGCTCGCCGGACAGGTCGTCCGCCAAGCGGGAGACGCTGTAGTCGTGGATGGCGTCCAGCCCGTTTTGGCTCTCGCTGGACGTCACGGCCTCCTTCAGGCAGTCGCCTGCGGTGCTGCCCTCGGGGACCATGACAACTCCCGTCTTCACGCCTCCGTTCTGTGCGGTCCGGTCCACGGTGCACACGATCTCGATGACACCTTTGCCGTCCGCCGCGGCCACTTCGTCGTCATGGACGTGGTAGTACGCGTAGGCGGGCGCGGCGACGAGCGCGCACGTGCAGCCCAGGGCCGCTGCGGCAAGGAGCCTCTTGCCGCGAAACGCGTTGGCCATAAGAGTTCCTTTCTGCGAAGGAGCCCCGCTTTTCGCAACGCAGGGCGGATTATAGGGCGGCCCCGCGCGTGCCGTCAAGGGTGAGAGCTGCGAGCTGTCTTGCGTTTTCCCACGTCATAGCCTTGTAAGGATGATAGGGCCGCGCATTTCAGCCTTGCGGGATGATGGGCGCGCCCGCTACCTTCCTATAATCGGGAAGACGTCTTGAGAGGCGGGGCGCCCCGGTTTCGCGCCGTGCCCCGAAGCGCGTTTGCGCGGATCGTTTTGGCAACGAAGGAGGCATCATGGGAAACGACGCGGCAAAGCCGTTCGACGACCTGTGGGAAGCGGAGGCGGCAGACGACGAGTTCGATCCGCTGGCCGCAGACGACGGGCTTATAGACCAGGAGGAGATGGACGACGACAACCCGCTTGACACGGTGGACTTCCCCACCATGCGCAACATGCCGGAGGGCATGCGCCGCGAAGGGGTGTACACGCCCGAGAGGATGGGCGGCGCGGAGGCGGCGGTGAGGTCGCTGCTCGACCACAACCCGGCGCGCCGGCCCGTGCTGCTGGCCATCCTCGGATGGTGCGAGGACGGCTGCGCCACAAGCGAGCTGACCCGGCGCGTGGACGAGGCGCAGGAGCACAACCGCTCCGTGTACGCGCCCACCACGCTGTGCCGCATGCTGGAGCGGGCGGGCGCGCTTGAGCTGGAGATGCCCGAGACGTCCGACGCGCGCGAGGACGCGGCCGGGGGCGTGGAGTACCTGGAGATCAGGGAGCGGGTGGACCCGGTATGGCGCTCCACGCCCGAAGGGCTGGCGGTGCGCGAGTCGCTGACCCAGGGTGCGGCGTTTCGCGACATCGTGCTGGGCCGCGATGCGCGCTACGCTTCGGTGTACCGTGCGGTCATGGAGGCGGTTGAGCGCGCGCCTCGTTCGAAAGCCTACATAGACGCGCTGGTGGACGCGTTTCCCGAAGTGCAAAGCCCGCGGCGCTTCGGCGGGCATTTCGTGGACATGCTGGAGCGCACCGACGCGCTGGAATGGAGGGACCGCGCCTGGCGGCTGACCGATCTGGGGCGTTCCTTGTTGCCGGATGTGCGGGAATTGGCAGAGGCGCGGGCGGCTTCGTCCGACCCGTCCGGGAAGGAGAGCTGACATGGAGGAGAGGGTCGAATCGATGGGCGTTTCATCTGGCGGGGGCGCGGCTGCGGGCGGGGCTGGGGCAGCTGCGGGCGAGGTAGATCTGGCCGCGCTCATGGATCTGCGGGCGCGCACCTACGGCATGCTCGCGCGGCTGTATCGCAAAGAGGTCGACCTCGACGTGCTGCGCGAGCTGCAGGGCATGCGCTTTCCCACCGCCACCGGCAACGCCAAGGTGGACGAAGGGTACCACCTGCTGTACGACTACCTGCGCGGTGCTTGGGACGACAGCGTGACCGAGCTGGCCATCGACTACGTGCGCACGTTCATCGGGCACGGCGTGAACGGCTACTCGGCGGCGTATCCGTACGAGAGCGTGTACACCTCCGAGCGCCGGCTGATGATGCAGGAGGCGCGTGCCGAGGTGCTCAAGACGCTGCGCGAGAACAGCTTGAAGCGCGGCAACTGGACGGAAGGCGAGGACCACGTGGCGCTGGAGCTGGAGTTCATGCAGCGCATGACCCTGCGCACGGCCGCCGCGCTGCGCGAGGGCCGCGAGGACGAGGCGGTTAGGCACGTGCGCACGCAGCGCACGTTCGCCCAGGAGCATTTGCTGAACTGGCTGCCCCTGCTCACAGGCGACATGCGCCTGTTCGCGCGCACGATGTTCTACCAGGGCCTCGCCCAGCTGACCATGGGCTATGTGGAGGAGGACGAAGCTGTGCTGACCGAGCTTCTGGACGGCGCTCCTGCGGGGGACGGCGAGTAGGGTTCCGCCGCGGCGCGCCACCGCGCTGGCTGTGGCCGCCGGGGTGCCACGTCTCCGTGCTGTTTGCTGCGAACCTGGTTGCGGGGCCGGCGCCTTCGAGGGCGCCCCTGCAGGCGTTCGACGCCTGCAGGGGCGGCTTGCTAGTTCAGTCCGAGTTCGGCAAGGAGGGCCTGGCCGCCGTCGGTGGTGGGGGCGGCGTTGCCGGCTTCGGCCAAAAAGCAGGTGGGACGCACGACGGCGACGCGCCCGCCGTTTTCGGCGCGCACTCTGGTGACCTGCATCTTCGAGCGCTCGGCCAACTCGAGGTCCGCTTTGCTGAAATACGACACCACCAGCCGTCCGCCCGCCTTCGACACGGCGTTGGCGAAGCGCCTGCGGTCGCGGTTGAGCACGCGCTCGCGGTCCGCGTCGGTGCTCACCGCCTCGAACGCGCCGCGCCCGGGGACGAAACCGTCCACGGCTCCCATGACGAGCACGTTGTCGTAGTCGCCGCCGCAAAGCGCGTCGAAGTCGGCCACGTGCAAAACGTGCGGGTTCTCGGGCCACACGGGGTCGGTCACGCTCGCGCGCATCAGGCGGTAGAGCTGGCAGGCGTCCTCGTCGCCCACGATGGAGGCGTCCAGGTCCTCGAACTCGGGCAGCCCGTTTGCGCCGATGGCGCGCAGGACGGAGAACCCTTTGCGCCCGGCGTTCGCGGCGATGAACTCCTGACCTGCGCGCCATCGCTCGGCCAGGACGTTTGCGCGCAGGAACGGTTCGGGCTCGTCCTTGTCGCGCGATCCCACGGCCGCGAGCGCATCGTAGAGGCTCAGCCCGCCCTCGGAGGCGAACTGGGCCAGGTTGGCCCAGGCGTCGCTGTTGGTCAGGTGGTTGTCGAACCCGCACCAGCTGCGCCATGCCGTCAGATCGCGAGGAAGGGCCAGAAGCGTGAGCTTCGTGTACGCCACCAGGGCGCGCGCCCGCGAGCTTTCGCGGGGGTCGCCGCCCAGGCCGGACAGCGCGCCCGCTGCGGACACGGAGAACCCGCGCGAGCGCAGCACCTTCTGCGCCATGAGGGCCCAGCGCCGATTGGGCACCACGATGCACGTGCGGCTCTCATGCGCGTCGCCCTGCGCATTCATGAGCGCGCGAAGGTACTTGGTCAGGCCGTTGAGCTCGTCGTCGGGCGAGGTCCACTTGACGGCGCGAAAGCGATCGACGGCGCCCGCGCGCCCGCTGCCTGCGCACCCGCCAGCCGCCGAGCGTCCGTCGGCCCCCTCGGCATCCGGCGACGCCTTGAACGCGGGGTCCATGTCGCCGTGGTCGCACAGGGCGTTCACGAAAGCCGCGACGTCGGGGTTTCCATAGGCCCCCGTCAGGGAGAACGTCTGCACGCCTTCGCGAAGCCCATCGAATTGCGCGAACCCCTGCGGGCACGGGAAGTCCGTTGCCACTTCGAGCGTTTGGTTGGGATTGCCGGCCACCGCAAGCTGCGTTCCCGCCAAAAGGCACAGGCACGTCTGCTGCGCGCGGCTCATGTTCTGGTAGTTGTCGCACAGCACGTAGGCGAACGAGCCGCGCGCCGCCTTGCCCGCGTCGCTTTGCAAAAAATCGACGGCCAGCGCGGGCGCCTCCTGCGCGAGCATGGCCTCGCGGGAGGCCAGCGTGCTCTCCATGAGGTCGAGCACGGCGCGCTCCTGATCGCCAACGCGCCAGTTCTCGCGCGGCTCAAGCTGCGCCATCTGCTGGTAGAAGTAGTCCAGCATGCGGCGGAGCTTGCGGATGGGCGTCCCCAGCGTCTTCATGTCCTCCAGGAAGAAGTTGTACTCGGCGGGCGTCAGCATGCGCGGAACGCGCCCCGTGGCCGCGCGCGCCGCAGGCGCGTCCAGCACAAGCGCGCACGCTTCCAAAGGCGTGAGCACGGCCACGGCCTCGGCCGCCGCGCCGTTGCCGTCCGCTGCCGCTTTCAGGCGCTGGCGAAACGCTTGGGCCGCGAAGCTGCTTGTCGTCTCCACCAAGATGGACGCCGGATCGACGCCTGCGCGTAGCAGCTGGGCCGCTCGTCGCACCAGCGCCTCGGTCTTGCCGCTGCGCGCAGGGCCTTGCACTTTGGCCATGCGGCCGTCAAACGATGCGATGCCGTCTATCATGGGAAACCTCCTAGCGGGCGGACGAGGGTTGGGCGGGCGCGGCGTTCGTCGCGGCGCAGGCGCTCTCTGCTGCGCCTTCGGTTTCGTCCTCGACCTCGGCTTTGGCAGCGAACGCGCCCGTGCGCGAATCGAACGTTCGAGCACTCCCGTCAGTATACTCCACCTGCCATATGCGGTAGTCCAAGGCGAAGTCCGCCTCGTCCGCATCGAACCGGCGTGCGTCCTCGTCCCCGTCGGCTTGCGGGCCGCCCGCTTCGGCCTTCCGTCCGCTTCCGGCGTCATCGGCCAGAGCGTTCGCGGCAGTCCGCTCGGCCGCCAGCCGGGGCGATTCCAGGAAGGATTCCGCAGCCTCCCGTTCGGCCGCCTCGGCTTGCTCGGCCTTCCGACAGGCCTCGTCTTGCGCGCGCTTGGCCGCCTCGGCTTGCCGCTGCGCTTTGGCGGCCAGCCCGGCGACGCGTTGGCGCTCGTATGCCGCGGGCGCGGGCAGCAGCACGCGCGCCGCGCCCTGGCCCAGGCGCCCGGCGCCGTAGGCGTTGCGCACGGCGGTGACCAGCGCGGCGGCGTCGGGGTCCACCGCGCCCGTGCTGTCGCAGCGCAGCAGAACGGACAGCTGCCCGTTCTGCAGTTCCAGTTCCATCCAGTCGAACGAGAGCTCGGGGCGGCCCTCGTCGCGCTGGCGGCGGTTGAAGATGCGCACGTTGTTGCCCACCTTGTGCAGCTGGTTGCGAATCCAACGCTCCATCACGTTGCTCCACAGCTCATCGGCGCCCTTGACGGACGGGTCCAGGTAGACGCGCGTGCCCATCTTCACCAAGAAGCGCGCGACGTTCACGGGCCGGCCGTCGGCGGGCTGGCCGTTGGCGGGCTGGCCGCCGGCGGGTCCGCTGCCTGCGTCAGCATGCGCCCTCGCGCCCGCTGGATGCGTGCGCACGAGCGTGGGGCACACGTGCGCGTAGCAGCGGCCCACCTCCAGGCGAAGGTCTTCGGTGTCCAAACGCTCATCCACGTCCAGGACGAGCGTGAGCGACGGATGCGGTTGTGCCATGGTCTGTCCTCCTTCTCGACGCGCGGTGCAAAGCGGGCGCTGCGGGCCGACGCGCACGGGCACGGCGGGCCGACGCGTTCGGCGCAGGCTGCCGAAGCGCGCGAACGCGGGACGGCGACGCGCGGTGCAAAGCGGGTGTGGCGGCCGGCGCGCCCGGATCCGGCGGGTCGGCATGCCCGACGTCCCACTCGGGTTCGCCGACGCGCCCCGGCCTCGCGCCCGCGGCGTGCGCCCTGCGCTGCCCGAGCCGTCTCAACCTCTTCGCCATTCCAGTATAGAAGCGTCTCCGCGCGCAAAATAATCCCTTGGGGATGATATGCGCGCTCAGAAGCATCCACCCCTTATGATTTGGGCTTTTCCTCCTTTCTTACAATCCGATGACGGAAGGGCCTCCCTGCGGAGGCAGACGTGTCGGCCGGCAAAGCGGCGGCGTTCTTCTTGATCGCCGCCGCTTTGCCGAAGACGGCGACGCCTGCCTGCGGGCGGCCCGCAGCAAGACGAAGGAAACGAAGGAAAAGAGAGGAGGGGCATATGGCGAAACTCACGCTCACGCGCCGCAGCTTCATGAAGGCCGCCGCCGTGGCCGGAGCCGCGAGCACGGTGGGGTTTGCCGCCACGCCTTCCACCGCGCTGGCCGAGGGCGAGGATGCGACCGCAGGAGAGGTCAAGCGCATCCGCTCGTGCTGCCGTGCGTGCGGCAAGGTGGAGTGCGGCGTCTGGGTGACCGTGCAGGACAACAAGGTCATCAAAGTGGAAGGCGACGAGTCCAACGCCCACAGCCGCGGCCACTGCTGCGCGAAGTCGCAGTCGTCCATGCTGGCCCTGTACCACCCCGACCGTCTGCGCTACTGCATGAAGCGCACCAACCCCAAGGGAGAGGACGACCCCGGCTGGGTGCGCATCACGCTGGCCGAGGCGTTCGACGAGGCGGGCGCCAAGCTCAACGAGATTGTGGAGAAGTACGGCGGCGAGGCCAACTTCGCCATGGGCGGCACCTCGCGCGTGTGGGCGCAGCCTCCCTATGGCACGCTCAAGTCCATCTTCCCCACGCCCAACGCGCACCTGGCCTACGAGATCTGCAAGGGCCCGCGCCACTTCGCCGGCATCCTCACCGACGAGATCGGCTCGCCGTGGATGGAGGTTGAGCAGGGCCCGCTCGTGTACGTGCAGTGGGGCACCGCGGCCGAGTATTCCAACTACGACTCCACGAACCGCACCGTGGTGGACTGCAGCCAGCGCGCCTACAAGCATATATTGGTGGACCCGCGCATGACGCCGCTGGGCAAGGAGGCCGACATCTGGCTGCCTTTGCGCGTGGGCACGGATTTGTGCCTGTCGCTCACCTGGCTCAAGTGGATCATCGACAACGAAGCCTACGACGATCTGTTCGTGCGCCGCTGGACCAACGCTCCTTTCCTGTGGAACCCCGAGGAGGGCGGCCGCACGGCCAAGGGCTGGTTCATGGAGATGAACGGCGGCATCGACATGGAAAGCCGCCTGCTCACCGAGGCCGATCTTGACCGCGAATGGGTGAGCCAGTGGTGGGAGCCGGCCGATCCGCGGTACTCCTACCGCCGCTTCATCTGCTGGGACGAGAACAACAACAAGCCCACGTACTGGGATGCCGAGGCCTGCCAGTGGGAGGGCGAGAAGCACAAGATCCCCACCACCGGCACGTGGATCGAGCACCCCTACAAGCCCATCATGGCCGACGCGTGGCTGCCCGACCCGTCGCACTTCGCCGATCCGGCCGATCCCACCTACGACGCGTACTGGAACGAGGGCAACGAAGGCGGCGCGAAGTCCAACCCGGCCGGCCTGCCCAAGAACCCGGCGCTGTTCCCCGGTGGCGTGGAGATCAAGCTTGCCGACGGGCGCACCATCACGGCGGGAACCGTGTGGGAGTCGTTCTCCGAAAGCCTTGAGGAGTACACGCTTGAGTACTGCGAAGAGGTCACCGAGGTCCCGGCGGACAAGATAGAGGAGGCCGTGCGCACCTACACCACGCGCCTGAACCCCCTGCACGGCAACGGCGGCATCCACTACCAGCTGGCCCCCGACCAGACGGGCCATGCGGTGCAGAACAGCCGCGCGCTGCAGCTCATCGCGTGCATCACCGGCAACTCCGACGAGCCCGCCGGCAACCGCGGCTCCTCCAAGGCCGAGGTGGACGGCTGCTGCGGCCGCGCCAACATGAAGGTGACCGATCACGAGCCGCAGGACTGGGGCATCCGCGAGGGCGTGGGCACCATGGAGCTGGGCGACACCCCGCGCGATTTGTCCGTGGAGGAGCAGATCCCGCTCATCCAGAACTTCGTGCAGCATCTCATAGACGAGGGCTCGCCGCTGGCCGAACGCTACGGCAACCACGTGCCCTCCGAAGAGGAGGCCCGCTGGATAGCCGAGCGCAAGGGCGGCGACTACAAGGGCAGCCGCGCCTGGCCGGGGCTGACCACCTCGTTCGACAGCAACGCCAAGCAGATCTCCGCGGAGCGCTTCCCGCTTCTGCGCTACTGGAACCGCTGGGCCGACTCGGCCGCCATCTGGGACTCCATCAACGAGATTGACACCCCGTACCAGATTCACGGCGGCGTGTGCATGTCCGGCGACTTCATGAACGAGTCCAACCTCCTGGAGGCGTGGGAGGCGCTCACCCGCCTGGACTTCTGGCTGGACTTCAACCTGTGGGCCTGCCCGAACAACGGCTGCGCCGACATCGTCATCCCGTGCTTGCATTGGCTGGAGGTCAACACCGGCCGCGTGTCGCAGGGCGCGGGCGGCATCTTCGGCGCGGGCCAGCGCGCGGCAGAGCCCATGGGCGATTGCATGTACGACCCGGTGTCGGTGATCTGCCTGCACCTGGCCATGGCCAAGGCCCTCACGGGCAAGGAGCATCCGGTGCGAGCGGACATCCCCGCAGAGCGCTCGGCGGTCATCTGGAACGACCGCGACCTGAACTACGACGGTTGGAACAACCTAGACTACACCCAGTTCGTGCAGATGGGCGGCCCGGTCACCTACGAGGAG
This sequence comes from Candidatus Rubneribacter avistercoris, assembly GCA_019115845.1. GTDB lineage: Bacteria > Actinomycetota > Coriobacteriia > Coriobacteriales > Eggerthellaceae > Rubneribacter > Rubneribacter avistercoris. The sequence continues at coordinate 87,025 of DXCU01000059.1, forward strand.
CAGGAGTACCGCGTGCTCAAGGACGCCACCGACTGGTGGCGCATCGAGGAGTTCAAGGACAAGGAGGGCCAGCCCGAGCAGGTCATCCCTGCGTTTCCCGACTACGCCGCATCCGAGAAGCCGGACGCCGTGCTCAACGACGTGGCCGGCCCGGACTTCCCCGAGTTCGCCGCGAAGTTCCAGGAGGAAGGCTGGTTCGACTGCCGCAAGTGGCACCCCGAGCGCTGGGGCACCTACCGCCGGTGGGAGATGGGCTACCGTCGCCAGCAGGGCGGCTACAACCTGTACGCGGCCGTGGACGAGAAGTGCGGGTTCATGACCCCCACCGCCAAGGTGGAGGTGTGGTCCACCATCGCCGAAACCTACATCGGCGACGACACCCAGACGTTCGCCGCCACCTGCTCGCCGGCGCGCGCGGCCTACGACGGGGCCATTCCCGACATCGACAAGTTCCCGCACTGGTTCGAGCCGAAGAACTCCAAGGTGCAGGCGCCGCAGTACTACCATGCCGACCAGGCCGACCAGATCACCACCACCGACGCCTACATCAATGACAACTACCGCGGCGACCATCTGCTGGAGGACTACAAGGCGGCGCTTTCCGAGCATGGCGACGACCACGCGTTCATCATGACCACGGGCGCGCGCCAGCCGGTGTACTTCCACTCCGAGCACCGTCAGCTGCCGTGGTGCCGCGAGCTGTGGCCCAGCCCCCGTTTGGAGATCAACCCCAACGACGCGGCGCGCATGGGCCTGGAGCAGGGCGACTGGGTGTGGATCCGCAGCCCCTGGGGCGCCATCCGCGAGGTCGTGGATTTGTACTACGGCATCAAGGAGGGCACGGTCAACGCGAACCACGCCTGGTGGTATCCGGAGATCGACACCGCCTCGCACGGCTTCGAGCTGGTCAACATCAACTGCTGCATGGACAAGTACGCCCAGTGCTGGGTGTGCGGCGCCTCCCAGCTGCGCGGCCTTCCGGTGCTCATCTACAAGGCCACCGAGGAGAACAGCCCGTTCAACAACCCCGTGCCGTGCGATCCGCAGGGCAACCCCGCCATCACCAACGCCAACGATCCGCGTCTGAAGGAGTGGCTGTCCAACGACCCGCGCCTGGCCGATTCCAACGTGGAGATGACGTTTGCCAACCTGTCCGCAACCGGCTTGCAGCCCTCCGTTCAAATCCCCGAGCTGCAGGCTGCCGGCAAGCTGGTCAGCGGCCAAGCGGGCGGCGACGAGCTGGGTCAGTACTCGAAGAACCATCAATAGGAAGGAGGTTGTTCCATGGCGAACTATGCGATCGTAACGGATCTGAACCGCTGCACCGGATGCCTCGCCTGCACGGTGGCGTGCAAGGCCATCAACGGCGTGCCGGTGGGCAACTTCTGGATCAAGACGCTGCGCGTGGGCCCGCATCCCAAAACGGAGGGGGCGCAGTTCCCCGACGTCGAGATGTACTTCCTTCCCGTGCAGTGCCAGCACTGCGAGAACCCCGAGTGCGTGAAGGTGTGCCCCACCGAGGCGTCCCACGTGCGCGAGGACGGCACCATCCAAGTGGACAAGTCCAAGTGCATCGGCTGCCAGTTCTGCGCGATGGCCTGCCCCTACGGCGTGCGCTACCTCAACGAGGAGGAGCGCGTGGTGGAGAAATGCACCATGTGCGAGCAGCGCATCTCCCAAGGTGAGCTGCCGCAATGCGTCAGCCAGTGCGGCGCCCGGGCGCGCTTTTTCGGCGACCTTGACCAGGGCGTGGACAATTTCGAGGGGCCGGCGCATCCCGACAGCCCCGGCTGCCAGTACGACGAGATGACCAAGACGCGCGTGAAGCTGAAGGACTACGTTGAGCCGTACTCCGAAAGCGACATCCACCGTCTGGTGGACGCGGGCAACGGCCCCAAGCTCATGTACCTCATGCGCGAGGGCCGGAAGTGGAGGGAGTAGAACATGCATCCTGAATGGCCTCTTATTCTCTTCACGTTCTTCCTGTGCGTAGCCGGCGGCACGTTGGCCGTGCAGGGCCTGCTGTGCGTGCTGGGCAAAGGCAAGAAGATGCAAATCGCTTCGCTTGCGGTGTCGCTGGCGACGCTGGCGGTGGGCGGCATCGCGGTGTTCATGCACCTGCAGCACTGGGAGCGCATCTTCAACGGCTTCGGCCACATCACGTCCGGCATCACGCTGGAGTTCATCGGCTGCATCGTGTTCGCGGTGGTGCTGGTGCTGTACTTCCTCATGATGCGCCGCTCCGAGGACGGCATGGCGCCCAAGTGGTGCGGCGTGCTGGCCATCGTGGTGGGCCTGGGGCTGCCGGCTGTGACCGGCGACAGCTACCTCATGGAGGCGCTGCCCTCGTGGGACACGCCGCTGCTCATTGCGTACTACGTGGTGAACGCCGTGTTCATGGGCGGATTGACGGCGACTGTCGTCGCGGGCGTCACCGGCGCCGACGACGCGCAGGAGCTTGCGCTCAAGGCGTCGCTTGCCGGCGGCGTGCTGCAGCTGGCGGTGGTGCTGGTGTACGCGCTGGTCATCAACGGGTCGGCGGGCCTGTACTCGGCCGAGATCCAGTACTACTTCGACCCGACGCTGCCCGATGTGGCCATGGTTGACCGCGCGGGCATCGTGGGCAGCATCTTGGCGGGATCGCAGGCCGTGGCGTTTTGGCTGGGCGCCATCGCGGTGGGCATCGCGGCCCCCGTGGCGCTGACGTGGCTGGCGCTGCGACAGAAGGCGGCCGGCACGAAGCTTGCGGGCTATGCGGGCGCGGCGCTGGCGTGCTGCGCCGTGGGGGGCATCTGCTGGAGGGTCATCCTGTACGTGGTGGCCATCAGCGTGTTCGCCCTGTACTAGCGGGACGGCGGGCGCGCGTCCGGGGCGTTCTGGTCGGCGCTTCCGGGTGCGGCCCGCATGCGAGCGCGGCCTGCGGTTGCGGCTCGGGCTTGCGGCTTGCGGCCCGGGTCCGCAGTCTGCTGTTCGCGGCCTGCGGCTGCGGCCCGGGTCCGCGGTCTGCGGCCCGCTGTTCGCGGCTCGCTTGAAAACGCATGACGGAGAGGGCTTGGGTCCCGGTTGCGGCCTCGCTTTTCGCGGCGCGGCCCAAGCCCTTTCGCTTATGCGGTTTCCTGTGCATTCCAGAAGCGAAGAGGAGAGGAACATGAGCGAAGACGAGAAGGTTGGGGCGCACGGCGCCGACGCCGGGACGGGGGGCGCGCAGGAAGCGGGCGGCCCTGCTTTCGCAGGAGGCGCCCGGGAGGCGGACGCCGCCGCAGGGGGCGCGCAGGACGCGGAGCGCAGGCGCGCCAAGGAGCCTTTGAGCGTGTCGCGCCGGTCGCTGCTCATCGGCGCAGGCGGCACGGCGGCGCTTCTGGGTTTGGGGGCGCTGCGCTACGCCGGGCACAACCCGCTTGTGCGCCCGCCGGGAGGCCAGGACGAGTCGCACCTGGTGAGCGCCTGCATTCGCTGCGAAAAATGCTACGAGGCGTGCCCGCGCGGCGTCATCGTGCCGGCGCACGTGGAAGACGGGCTTTTGGGCATGCGCTCTCCGGCGCTGAGCTTCGACGATGGCTGGTGCGATTTCTGCGCGCAGGAAAACGGCGGCGTGCCGCTGTGCGTGGCCACGTGCCCCACCGAGGCGCTGGCCTTGCCGGAGGGGGCTGTGGCGCAGAGCACCGTGCTGGGTTTGGCCGTCATCGACGAGGCCCAGTGCCTGGCGTTTCGCGACACGGGGTGCCGTTACTGCTACGACGCGTGCGTGGAGGCCGGCTTCGACGCCATAGAGCTTTCCACCGAGGGGGCCAACCCCCAGCCGCACGTCATCGAGGACAAATGCGTGGGCTGCGGCGCCTGCGAGAGCGTGTGCGTGTCGTTGAAGGCGGGTTCCATCGCCTCCGGAGCGACAAAGCGGGCTGTTGTGGTGCGCCCGTTGGAAACGTTGGAGTAAGGGGGTCTCGTCATGAAGGCAAGCAAGATCCGCACCGTCGTGGCGACCGTCGTGTTCGCGGTGCTGTGTATTGGGCTGGTGGTCGGCGTCAACCTGGGGACGCTTTCGGGCTTCGGTTGGAACGACATCGCGGCGCTGTGCCCCCTGGGGGCCATCGCCACCATGATAGCCACGAAGACGTTCGTGCCGCGTGCGGCGGTGTCAATCGCGATCATGGCCGTGCTCGTGTTCTTCGTGGGCCGTGCGTTTTGCGGGTGGGTGTGCCCCGTGCCGGTGCTCGACCGCGTGCGCGGGTTCTTCCGTTCGCCCAAGAAGCGTCGTCAGCTGGAGGAGCGGCGTCGCAACGAGATGCTGGGCATCGCGCGCGGCGAGATGGGCGCGGCCGGCGCTTCCGCGATCGACGCGGCTGCGGCGGACGGCGGCGACGCGGCTACGGCGGGCGACGCGGCCCCGGCAGCCGCCGGTGCGGCTGCGAGGACCGGGGCGGCCCAGACGGCCGGCGGCGCTGCGGCCCCGGCCCCGGCGCCCGATGCCGCCGCGGCAGCTGCGGCTCCGGCGAAGCACGGCTGCGCCTCCTGCGGCGGTTGCAAGCAAACGCGCAAGAAGCTGGACTCGCGCCATTACGTGCTGGGCGGGGCGCTGCTCTCCACGGCCGTCTTCGGGTTTCCGGTGTTTTGCCTGGTGTGCCCCATCGGGCTCACCTTCGCCACGGTGCTTGTGCTCTGGCGGTTGTTCGCGTTCGGCGACATGACGTGGTCGGTGGTGCTCGTGCCCGCCGTCCTGGTGGCCGAGCTGGTGTTTTTGCGCAAGTGGTGCACGCGGTTCTGCCCGTTGGCGGGCCTTATGAACCTGGTGTCGCGGTTCGGCCGCACGTGGAAGCCGGTCATCGACGACGCCAAGTGCCTGGAGACGGGCAAGAAAACGCCGTGCTCGCGGTGCGCCATGGCGTGCGACGCCGACATCAACCTGCGCCACCCCGATTACGGCGAGCGCACGCTGGCGGACTGCACGCGTTGCCGCGCCTGCGTGGACGCGTGTCCCACCGGAGCCGTCAGCATGCCGTTCACGTTCAAGAAAGACGGCGCGACGGGCCAGGCGAAGGTGGTGCTTGCCAAGGGCGAGGAAAGCTCGGCGCGTTAAATGGCGGGGAATCGGAGCATACTGGGTGTGCTGGAGGGCGTGGACGGCGCGGCCGTGCGCGTGCGCCAAGACAGGTGCGCCAAGGTGCGCAACCGCAACGTGGAGTGCCTGAGGTGCGCCGAGGCGTGCACGTCCGGGTGCATCGCGCTTGTTGACGGGCGGCTTGCGGTGGACGCGCGGAAATGCGTGGGGTGCGGCACCTGCGCCACGGTGTGCCCCACCTGCGCGCTTGAGGCGCGCAACCCCGCAGACGCCCAGCTTGAGCAGGCGTGCCTGGCAGCGCGGCAGGGCGACGAGGTGGCAATCGCGTGCGAGCAGGTGCGGCGGGCCTTGTCGGGGCTGCTGGTTGAAGGGCGCGCGGCGGGCGTGGTGTGCCTGGGGCGCGTGGACGAGTCGCTGGTCTGCGCGCTGGCCGTCAAGGGCGTGCGCCGCGTGCGCCTGGTGTGCGGCGAATGCTCGCGGTGCGCGCAAAAGCCGGGGCTGGACACCGCTCGCTTGGTGGCCGCCGAGGCCAACGGGCTGCTTGCGGCTTGGGGCAGCGACGCGCGCGTGCTGGTGACGCGCGACGTGCCCGCCTTCGCCCTGGCCGACGGGGTCAATACGGATACGGCGCGGCGGGCGCTGGACGCGTACTTCGCGCAGGAGCGCGGAAACGAGCCGGTGAACCCCGACGGGCCTGACCACGCGGCCTCCGGCTCTTCCGATGCCTTTGCCGTGGTGCGCGTCATGAAGGACGGCACCCTGCCCCACTTCCTTCCCAATCGGCGCGAACGGGTGCTCGACAGCCTTGCGCAGTTGGGGGAGCCGCAGGTCGATGCGCTGGCAAGCCGGTTGTGGGGAAGCGTGGTCATCGACGGCGCGCGCTGTTCGTCGTGCCGTATGTGCGCGACGTTCTGCCCAACCGGCGCCATTCGCAAATTCGACGACGAGGACGGTGCGTTCGGCGTGCTTCACGCTCCCGCCGACTGCGTGAAATGCGGCAGCTGCCGCGACATCTGCCCGGAGGGCGCCATCATTCTGCGCGATGAGGCGCGCACGGCGTTTTTGACGAGCGGTGCCGCGCATCGCTACGCCATGGCGCCGCGTCCGGTGCAGCTGGGCAACGCGCAGCAGATCGTCAACACCATGCGGGAACGCATGAAGGGAACGAACATCTTCGAAAGGTGAGCCTTCGCATCCCTCCTCTTCGCTCGCGGAGGCTTCGCCGCGCCCGTGCCGGGGTTCCCCCTGTCCCGGCACGGGCCTTTTTATGCCCTTTCGCGGACCTTCCCCCGTCTGCGCGTCGCGCGCGAGGGCAGGTACTCGCTCACCACGATGCCGGCGAAGATGAGCGCGAATCCGGCGAACAGCGGGCCGGTGATCGCCTCGCCCAAAAACAGCAGGGAGAACGTCACGCCGAACACCGACTCGGTGGCCAGGAACAGCGACGCCGGCGCCGGATCGACGTGCGCCACCGCGATGTTCTGAAGCAGCAGCGCAATGCACGAGGCGAACACGGCCAGATAGCCCAGGCTCAGCCACGTGTCGAGGTCGAGCGCGGCGAACGCGGGCATCGGCTCGAACACAAGCCCCGCCCCGAAGCCCAGCGCGCCGGCAACCAGAAACTGCACGACGGTGAGCAGCGCCATGTCGCGCCCCTGCGCGTATTTCGCCGTGAACAGCACGTGCAAGCTTAAAAAGAACGCGGACAAAAGCGTGACCAGGTCGCCGAGGCGCAGCGAGAATCCGGCCGCTCCGGCGAACGACACGCATCCCACGCCCGCGACGCACACGAGCGCCGCCGCTATGTTGAAGCGCGTCGGCCGCGGTCCGCGCAGCGCCCAACCCAAAAACGGGATGATGACGCAGTACAGCGATGTGAGAAACGCGCTGTTCGAGGCGGTGGTGTCGGTGAGTCCGGTGGAGTTCGCCCAATAGGACAGGAACAAGAACATGCCCAACACCGACCCTTTCCGCAGATGGTCGGCGTTGAGGGTGCGCTTGAGCTTTGGCAGCATGAGGACGCCCAGGATGATGCCGGCCGCTGTGAAGCGCACGCCCACAAGCCAGGCCGGCGGGAACTGGTCGACGGTCGATTTGATGACGACCGTGCCCAAACCCCAGATGGCGGCCGCAACGAGCAGGAGCACCTTGTAGGTCCACAGCGGGCGGGTCGTCTGTTGTTGGGCGGCGGCCATAGGTTCGGTTACCTTGCTCCTTTCGTGCGCTTCCCTTTGCGGCTTCGGTTGTGCCATTGTAACAGGGGCCGGTTGCGCCCGCAGCACGCGCCGCGGCCCCGCCATCCGCCGACGGAGAAAAACGAGGAAAAATAAGGGCCGGCCGCAACGGATAATCGTGAAAAGGTCCCAAAAGTAGAAAAACGGCACGCATCAGGGGGTGCGGACGTTTTTCCGGACGGCCTAGGCGGCCAGCCCCAGCCGCCTCCTGCGGCCGGCTATCGTATCGTACACCTTGCGCCCTCCCTCGTCGAACGCCTTCAGCCTCCCCTCCCGGTACCAGCG
>DXCU01000060.1 GCA_019115845.1 Candidatus Rubneribacter avistercoris
CGGCATCGCCGCCGTTGCCGTCGCTATCGCCGTCGCCTCCGGCGCCGGTATCGCCGCCGTCGCCCGAGCCGCCGTTTCCGGTATCGCCGCCATCTCCTGCGCCGCCATTGTCGCCGCCATCGTCCGCGCCGCCGTCGCCCGAGCCGCCCTCGGACGTCACCGCCACGGTGCCGACAGACGTTCCTGTGTAGTTGCCCTTAAATGTCACCGTTACCACAGCCGTATCGCCCGAGCGCTCCACCACAAGGTCGTAGTCGCGCCCTTGCACGAGCGTGGTGGTGCCATCCGTTACCGCAATATGCGACAACCCCTCCAAGTCGGCTTCATCCACACTTGCAGGCAGCAAGAGACTCGGACCTTTCCGCGGTGCGATGGTAAACTCCTGCACAGCAGTAGCGCTCATATAGGCGCCCTGCCCCGGCACATACGCCGTCACGCGATAGTGGCCAGCATTCACAGGCGGACCAGCTAGTTCAACCCATATGCCATTCGCATCCTGATACTCCCAGGTGAGCCGCGCCTCGGCGCCACTTCCCGTTACGGTAACCACAGGAGTAACCACCATATCGGTGGCAAACGTTAACCCATCCAGTCCGCTTATGGTAACGGAGGAGGCTTTTGGCTCAATGTGACTCGTTACGCTCACATCAACCCAACCACCGTGGTTGTAGCCACCTGATACCGCAACAGTAGTCAGGCGCGCCTGTACCGCACCGGCAGGTACCTCAGCCTCCAATATTCCTGCGGGCGTTTGCCATCCGAAGTCGCCCGTTTCGCTCTGACTGAGCACATCGTAGTTCCGGTCAAGAAATTCCACACGGAACCTGGCGTGAGCGATAGCCCCATGAGCCTCCTGTCGAACAGAGCCGATGATGCCCACTTTTGCAGAGAACGTTCGCACTGCATCAACATCGGCAGCTGGCAAATCGATAACCAGATTGCCCCCGTTATTAATACGATACCCTGTCGTATAGGGTACTTCCTTGCCGCCTTCCAGAAGCGTGAAGTCTACGGTTTCACCGTATTCTGTTACATCCTCCGCCACCACGTTCACACGCGCCTCGGCGCTTGCCGAGTTGCCATGGTCGTCGGTCAGGGTGACCGTCACCGGATACGACCCCACCTCGCTGGTGTCGAACACGCTCGCAGCGCGCATGGTGGTCGGCGCACCCACCGTAAACGACAGACGATCCTCCAGATTCTCGCCGTATATGCTGGAATAGCTGCTCACCAGCGATCTCAAGTCGAAGTCGGACCCTTGCAGCACCAGCACCGATTCGGACACATCGAGCGTCAAGCTGGGATAGCGCAGCCAGTCTAGCGGCACGCTGCCTTTCTCCACCAACGAAAGATCAAGTTCGTCGATGTACGTGCCAACAAGATAGTATTTGATGAAGGAATGATCCCAGTCACTGTAGTTCGAACCCACGAGACACCAGCTTTCGGTACCCGAGACTCTCCCCCAGGTGGTGTCGCAAACATACCAACGGCCCTCAACCTTGACGTAGTTCCACGCATGATCGTACGGATAACCACCCCAAGAAATGGTGCCATCCACATAAACGTTCTGCACGCCCAAGTGCATGAGCAGGTACTGCCAGCCCATCGAGTAGCCGCCACAGCTGGCAACGCCGTTGATGAGCGAGCCTATGATGTCCGTCTCATGCTCCACGGGAGTCTTATAGGTCACGCTCGCCTCGTAAGCTTTCTGCATAGCGGAAATCTGCTGGTAGATGGTCATGTCGCCCTTGACGGCACCCGCTATGATCGCCTTGGCCTTCTCCTCGATCTGGGCGACGGCGTCACGATAGCGCGTACCATCCTTCCACCTATAACTGATGCCAAACTTCTGCGTCAACTGGATGCCGTCCTTCTCAGCACCCTCGCCCTCCCATAGGCGCTGACGCGAGAGCAGAAAGAGCCGCGGATCGGAAGCGGGCATCTGAGGGACGCCGTTTTGCTCCGAATAGTCGCGCAGATACCTCCGAATGGTCGCAACGTCCCCGGTGGTGGGACGGATGCCGGCGGCCTCGTAATTCACCTCCATGAAGGTGCCGTTGTCCTGCACGATAGCTTTATCCTCAGTGTAGGAGAGCAGCGTATTCACCGTGAGGATCCATGCCTTCTTGCCCTCCTCGGAAAGGTAGTTGCTCACGTAGTAGGCATCGATGGGAAACGCCTCGTACGGACTCATGTCCAGGTTCGCGCGATCGAGTCCCGCGTGCTCGGGAACGGGGGCGTCGCTGACGACGTCGTCGCGGCCCGGCGCGTCGGCGTAGGTGGATTGAGCATAGGCAGGTTGAGCGCCAAATGCTGCCACCATCGGCGCAACCGTCATGCTGCTGAACGCCACGGCGAGCACCGCCGCCAGCGAGAAAACGCCTCTGGAGATAACCTTGTCCATGTCAACCCGTCCGATCTCGTTCGTTTTGCCTCAACGCCGCATGTGAAACGCATTTGCGATTCGGAAGGGGCCATAGTAACGCATAGGGCAATGCCCCCGCGACGGCAACGGCCGGCAAGCGGCCTACTTTCCGGCTTTCACCATCAATTCCGCACAAGGATTCGCTGCGAATCCGGGCGGGCCGGCGAAGCGTGAACGCCGAAGCTTGGCGCGCGGGGTCCAAACGCCGCGGGCCCCGGCAGATGCCGGGGCCCGCATGTCGCAATGGGGGGCTTTGCACTTACGCGGCGTCTTGCTGGGAGCCGGACCCGCCGCCGAGCAGGCGCTCGAGCAGGTCTTGGGAGCTGGAGCTGTTCTGCTGGGTGGAAGCGCCCTGCGAGCTTTCGTCGGAGCCGAGGGTGACCTCGACCTCCTTCGTCTCGCCGTTGCGGTTCACCTCAAGCGTCACCTTGTCGCCGGGGTTCTTGGACCGCACGTCCAGCATGAGATCGCTGGCGGACTCGACGGCCTGGCCGTCGAACTTCGTCACGATGTCGCCCACTTGCAGGCCGGCTTCGGCCGCGCCGCTGCCGCTGTTGACGGCCGCGATGTAGGCGCCCTCGTCAACCGGCAGCCCGTAGCGCTCGGCGGTCTGCGCGTTCACGTTGGACAGCGACACGCCCAACTGCGCATGCGTGGGAACCTTGCCGTCGATGATCTGCTGGGCGATGTTCACCGCGTAGTTCACCGGGATGGCGAACCCGACGCCGGAGTAGTTGCCCGAGTAGGACGTGATAAGCGTGTTGATGCCGATGAGCTTGCCGTCGGCGTCGACAAGCGCGCCGCCGGAGTTACCCGGGTTGATGGCCGCGTCGGTTTGGATCATGTTCGGGTAGATGGTGGTTTCGCCCGATCCGCCCTGCTGGCTGTTGCTGTCCATGATCTGGGAGCGGCTGGTGGCCGACACGATGCCGGTGGCCACGGACTGCTCGAGGCCAAACGGGCTGCCGATGGTCATGACCCACTCACCGATGGTCAGGTTGTCGGAGTCGCCCAGCTCTATGGCCGTGAGGCCGCTGGCGTCCTTGGCCTTGATGACGGCCAGGTCGGAACTGGGATCGCTGCCCACCACCTCGGCGTCGTACTGCTCGCCCTCGATGGTTACCTTCAACGCGTCGGCGCCCTCGATGACGTGGTAGTTCGTCACGATGTAGCCGTCGTCGGTCAGAACCACGCCGCTGCCGAGCGACGACTGGGTGAGCGTGTCCGAACCGCCGCCGTACCCGTAGCCGTACCCGTAACCGTACATGCCGCCCATGGAGGACTGGTTGGTGTACACGTCGATGGCGGCCACGGAGGGCAGCGCCTTCTCGGCCACGGCCTCGGCCAGCGTCTGGTTCTCGCTTCCGGCGTCGATGACGCTGGAAGTGGTGGACCCCAGCTGCGTGGACTGCCCGCCGTCGCCGGAAGACGATCCGCCCGTGGCGGTCTGCCAAATGCCGAAGCCGCCCAGGCCGATGACGCAGGCAAGCGCCGCTCCCGCGAACGCGACGCCGAACGTGCGGCCGTTGTGCGACTTCTTCTCCACCGTCACCGGGGTGTGCTGCGGCTGCGCGTAGCTATGCTGGTAAGCTTGCTGGTAGGAGGGCTGCTGCCCCGTTGCCTGCGCGTGCTGGGCACGATCCTCCCCCATGTTCGGCGGCAGGGGGCTGCCGCCCGGGCTGGTGTTGTTCGTATCGACCATGTCTCTCACTCTCCTTCGAGTTCCTGTATGCAAGCGGTTCGCTTTGTTTTGCAGGTGTTGGGGTCACCTTATCATGCGAGCGGCCCGCACCGGGGCCTCCGCACGCGATTGTCATCTTCGCGTCATGGAATTACACCGTTCGGTGTACAAAACGATGCCGATCCGTGCTTTCCAAAAGTCTCGGGACCCGAAAGGCCAAACGCCTCGGGAATCGCGTGCGAACGGTCGCCGCGCATCCACAAGCGATCGGAAACGCGCTATCATGATGCCCGCACCCGCGATCGGAAGGAGTCAACGTGAACCGCGCCGTCCAAACGCTGTACGTCCGCGTGCTGCTGCGCCTCCTGCCCCACCTCATCAACGTGCTCGGACACGTCTCGCCCAAGATCCGCGCCGAAGCGGACTACCTGCGGCCGGGATACGCCTTCATGCTGACGGTGGAGGGCGCGGGCCTTGCGGGCGCATGCCGCCGCACCGCATCGGGGTCGTTCAAACGCGTGCGGCCCGCCGACATCGCGCGCGACGTGGAGCCGGGCAGCGGCCTTGCGAGCGCCGACCCGTCGGCTGTGAGCGTGGACTACGTGATCGCGTTCCGCTCGCTGGACTACGCGTTTCGCTGCTTCTCGGGCGGCATGACGCTTGCACGCGCGCTCGCCGAGCGCGCGTTCTCCACGCGGGGCCCCAACGACACGGGAGTGGCCCTCACCTACCTGTTCACAGCGCTGCTTCGCATGTTCTTCGGCTGGCGGGCCGCCTACCGCGCGCCCCGCGCCGCCGCGCGCGCCAAGTGACGGACGCCGGAATAGCAGAGAGGCCGCGCATGCCGCAAGCCAAGCAAAGTCAGCGAGAAGCGCCAAGAAGCCCGAGAGCATCCCGTTTCGCAGCCGGGCGCGGCGGCGCTTCGCAGCGTCGAGCCGCTCCGCCGTTTGGCGAAGCGGCGGAAAGGAGAGCCATGCAGGGATTCGAGTTCTTCTGCCCCACGAAGATCGTATGCGGAGAGCATGCGCTGGACAAGCTGCCGGGCGAGCTGGCCGACCGCGGCGTGAAGCGCCCGCTCGTCATGACCGACGAGAGCCTGGTGAAGCTGGGTGTGGCGGCCAAGCTCACGAGTGTGCTCGACGCCGCCGGCGTGCCCTACGAGGTGTTCGACCAGGTGCCGCCCGATTCCTCTCTGGACGTGGTGAACAAGGCGGCGCGTCTTTACGCAGAGCGCGGCTGCGACGGGTTCGTGGCCGTGGGCGGCGGCTCGGTCATCGACACCACGAAGGGCGCGGCGGCCTCGCTTGCGTGCGAAGGGGTTGATTTCACCACGCTGCAAGGGTCCGAGATACTCAAAGCCGACCTGCCTCCGCTCATCGCGGTGCCCACCACGGCCGGCACGGGCAGCGAGGTCACCCTGGTGGCCGTGGTGGCCGACACGCAGCGCCACGCCAAGCTCTCGTTCACCTCCTACAAGCTGGTGCCGCACGCAGCCATCCTCGATCCGGCGCTCACCGCGTCTTTGCCGCCCAAGCTCACGGCCACCACCGGCATGGACGCGCTCACACACGCCGTGGAGGCGTACACGTCCATCCAGAAGAACCCGGTGAGCGACGCGTTTGCCGTGAAGGCCATCGAGCTGATCGCCGCGAACCTGCCCATCGCCTGCCGAGACGGGAACAACGTGGACGCGCGCACGAGCCTGGCGCTTGGGTCGCTTCTGGCGGGCGCGGCGTTTTCCAACGCGATGGTGGGCATCGTGCATGCGGTGGGGCACGCGCTTGGCGGCCTTTGCCATATCCCGCACGGGCAGGCCATGATGATGCTTCTGCCCCACTGCGTGCGCTTCAACTTGGACGACGGGGTGCACGCCGGGCTCTACGGCGAGCTTCTGGCCGCCCTTGCGCCCGCACGCGCCGCCGCGCTGGGAGCGGCCGCCGACGCCGACGCGCGCGACGAGGCGTTTTGCGAGGAGCTTTTCGCCATGAACGAACGCTATCGCGAGCGCTGCGGCGTGCCGTTGCGCTTGCGTGACCTGGGTGTGGAGCGCGAGCAGCTGGAAGCCGTCGCCAAGCAGGCGCGCTACGACGGCGCGGCGCTCTACAACGAGACGGAGGTCACCGCAGAAGCGGCCCTGCGCGTTCTGGAAGCCGCCTTTTAACGCCGCATCACCCCAAGAAAGGAACCCCATGGCCACCATTCCCTCCTATGAAAGCCTTGCCGATGTTGAGGCCGCCGCGCAGCGGATGCGCGATTTCCACGCCACCGGCGCGCCGGCGCACGTGCCCTATCGCCGCGAGGCGCTGGTGAAAATGAAGGCCTACCTCAAGGCGAACGAGGAGCGCATTCTGGAAGCTCTCTATGCTGATCTGGGCAAATCGCGCTTCGAGGGCTACGCGACGGAGCTGGGCATTGTCTACGACGAGATCAACATGTGCCTGAAGCACCTCAATTCGTGGACCCGTCCGCGCCGCGTGGCCTCCCCCATCGTGCATTTCCGCAGCTCGTCGAAGGTGTACCCCAGTCCGCTCGGCGTGGTGCTGGTGCTCTCTCCGTGGAACTACCCGCTGCAGCTGGCGCTCGTGCCGCTGGTGGACGCCATCGCCGCCGGCAACTGCGTGGCGCTCAAGCCCTCGCGCACGTCGCGGGCCACAAGCGAGCTTCTCATCGACATGCTGGCCAACATCTTCCCGCCCGAGTTCGTGTGCGGATTCCCTGGATCGGGCCAGATGAACGACTGGCTGCTGGAGGTGCGCTGGGACAAGATCTGCTTCACCGGCAGCCCGAACGTGGGCCATACCATCATGGCCGCCGCCTCGAAATTCCTCACCCCCGTGCTGCTGGAGCTGGGCGGCAAAAGCCCCTGTATCGTGGACGAAACGGCCAACGTGAAGCGCGCGGCGCAGCGCATCGCGTGGGGCAAGGGCATCAACTGCGGCCAGACCTGCGTGGCGCCCGACTACTTTTTGGTGCACGAGAACGTGGTGGACGAGTTCGTGGCGCAGGTGGATGCGTGCTTCCACCAGTATTACGGCGCGGACATTTTGGCGTGCGACGAATGGCCGCACATGATCAACCGCCGCCATTTCGACCGCGTGATGGGGCTTATCGAGAACCGCAACCCGAACGCGCGCGTGGCGTTCGGCGGGCGCAGCAACGCAGAGACGCTGCGCATCGAGCCCACATGCCTTGTCGGCGTGACCTTGGACGACCCGGTGATGGGCGAGGAGATTTTCGGGCCGGTGCTGCCCGTGCTGACGTACCGCACGCTGGATGAGGCCTTCGACATCGTGCGCACGTTCGAAAAACCGCTTGCCTGCTACGTGTTCAGCGATGACAAGCAGGTGCAGCACCGCGTGCTCACCGGGCTGCAATTCGGCGGCGCCACCGTAAACGACGTGGTCATCCACTTGGCGAACAACCACATGGGCTTCGGCGGCGTGGGCAACTCGGGCATGGGCGCCTACCATGGCAAAGTGGGTTTCGACGCGTTCACCCACTACAAAAGCACGCTCTCGAAGGGCACGTGGCTGGAGCTTCCCGTGCGCAACCCGCCTTTCGGCGACAAGATCAAGCTGCTGCGCCTGCTCATGCGCTGACCCGGGGCCAAGCGACAACCTGACCGAGAGCCGAGCGGCAACCCGGGTGCGGGCGGGAAGCCACGCGGAAGCCGAAGACGCACGGAAACCGCGAGGGCGTGCCGCACAGGCAACAACGAGGGCAGGCGGTTCGGACGAAAGGACCACCCGGACCACCTGCCCCGCTAAACCGCCGTTGCGTGGAGAGCCGGCCCGGCCCATGTCGACGACGGCCCAACAGAGCGGCGAAGCCCCTCCGGAAACAGAGCGAAAAGCCCTCCGGATGCCGAAAATTCACCGAAGATGGCGAGAATTCACCGAAATCGGAAAGATTCGCGGCTCGATTCCCGTAAGCCGAATGGAAAATGCCTGGTCGATGGGCGCACGAAGGTCCCGATAGATCGGTCCAGCCCCTCCGATCTTCCGACTTCGGTGAATTCTCGCCATCCGGACGGCTTCCCCGCGCCAAACCATGCCCGCAACGCCC
This sequence comes from Candidatus Rubneribacter avistercoris, assembly GCA_019115845.1. GTDB lineage: Bacteria > Actinomycetota > Coriobacteriia > Coriobacteriales > Eggerthellaceae > Rubneribacter > Rubneribacter avistercoris. The sequence continues at coordinate 8,172 of DXCU01000060.1, forward strand.
CGCGCATCGGCGCCCCCCGCGCCGGCCAAACGGGCGGACGCGACAAACCGCTGCGGCAGCCGCGATTCACTCCCCTTGGCGCGCCTCTCGCAAACGGGCGATCTCAAAGGCGTATCCGGCCAGGTCGGGCTGAGGCGTCTCCAGGTAGAACGGCAGGTCGCGCAGCGCGGGGTGATTCGCGACGGCGGCAAGGGCCGCAAACCCTATCTGCCCTTCGCCGATGCGCGCGTGGCGGTCCTTGCGCGCGCCACAGGGGTTGAGCGAGTCGTTCAGGTGGATGGCGCGCAGGCGCCTCAAGCCGATGACGCGGTCGAACTCCTCGAGCACGCCGTCGAGGTCGGCGGCGATGTCGTAACCGGCATCCCACACGTGGCACGTGTCCAAGCACACGCCCACGTGGCCGGACAGCTTCACCTGCGCGATGATGGCAGCCAGTTCCTCGAACGAGCGACCGACCTCGCTGCCCTTCCCCGCCATCGTCTCCAGCAGAAGCGTGGTCGTCTGGTCGGGGCGCAGCACCTCGTTGAGCGCGTCGGCTATCCGCGCCACGGCCTCGGCCACCGGCCGGCCGACGGCGCTGCCGGGATGCATGTTGTACAGCTGATGCGGCGTCTCCTCCATACGGGCCAGGTCCTCGCCAAGCGCCATGAGCGCGAACTCGCGGGTCTGGGGCTTGTCGGAGGCCGGATTCATCGTGTAGGGCGCGTGCGCCAGGATGCGCTCGATGCCGTGCTCGGAGGCGAAGGCCGAAAACGCCGCCACGTCGGCGGGATCGAGGGCCTTCGCGCGCCCGCCACGCGGGTTGCGCGTGAAGAACTGAAACGTGTTCGCGTCGATGGAGACAGCATCCTTGGCCATGCGCAGATAGCCTTTCGCGCTCGAGAGGTGGCATCCGATGGTGAGCATGCGCGTCCTTTCCTTTCGCAACCAACGAAAGCGCAGGTCGATTGCACGAAGCGATGCCGCCGCATGGACGGCGGCGCAGACGACAGCGTGCCGGCCGCAACGATTCCGCATGGCCGGCCGCAACGGTAAAAAATCCGAAGAAACAGGATGAATTTTACCGCAACCGCGCAAGATGCCGCAGCGCAATCGTCCCAGAGCGCGCCCCTGATGTGCAGCTCGCTCCAGCCGAGCGCCAAGCGCCTTGGCCTCGCGTGGCGCCCGGTCGCCGCCACGCCGGAGGCGCAATGCGGCTCCCCAAACCCGCTCAGCGGCCGACGACGCCCGCAACGGCCGTCTGCAATTGGGCCAAGTGCTCCTCATCCTCAACCCACTGATGGGAGAGCGCGCCAAGCGGCAGGTCGAAACCGCATGCCTCCAGCACGGCGGCCACCTCGTCGGGACCGTTCGTTCCCCAGCCGTACGACCCGAACGGAATGCCCACGCGGCCCTCCCAGCCCGTTTTGGGCGAAAGGCCCTTGAGGTAGCACAGAAACGCCGCCACCGTGGGCATCATGCCGTTGTTGAGCGTGGGCGAGCCCACCGCCACGTACTTCGCCGAAAGGACCTCGGTCATGATGTCGGAGATGTGGTCCACCTTCAGGTCGAACAGGCGCGTGGGCACATCGCGCTCGATGAACGCCTCCACTATCTCGCGCGCCATGTCCTCGGTGGTGTGCCACATGGAATCGTACACCACGATGGCGTATTCATCAGGCGCAAGCGAGCTCCACCGACAGTACGTTTCCATGATCTCGCCCACGTGGCTGCGCCAGATGACGCCGTGGCTGGGCGCCACCATGTCTATGTCCAGCCCTTCGAGCGCCCCCAGCGCGCGCACCACATGGCGGGAGTAGGGCATGACGATGTTCGCATAGTACTTTTTCGCCTGGGCGAGCACCTCCGGCAGCCCCACCTCGTCATCGAAGTGGTGGGAGGACGCGAAGTGCTGGCCGAACGCATCGTTGCTGAACAGGATGCGGTCCACGTCCGAATAGGTGACCATGTTGTCGGGCCAGTGGACCATGAGGGTCTGCGTGAACGTGAGCGTGCGCTTGCCAATACAAAGCGTGTCGCCGGTTTTGACCGGCAGGTAGTCGCGCTCGCCGTAGTGCGCCGCAAGACCGCTTGCTCCGTACGGGTCGCTCGTCACGATGCGCGCGTTGGGCGCAAGCTCGCAGATGGCGGGGATGGCGCCGGAATGGTCCTGCTCCACATGGTTGGCCACCACGTACTCGATGCGAGCGGGGTCCACCACCTCGCCGATGCGCTCGATCAGCTCGCCGGCAAAGCCGGGCTTGCACGTGTCGATGAGCGTGGGATGCTCGTCCATGATGAGGTACGCGTTGTACGTCGATCCGCGATCGGTCGTGTAGCCGTGGAAGTTGCGCTCGTTCCAATCGATGCCGCCTACCCAGTACACGTCGGGTTTCACCTTCACCGCATGCAGCATGATGCACGCCTCCTTGGTTGTCGGTTGCGTTCGTCCCACAGTATAACGCCTGCGCGGCGCAGCACGAGGGCGAACAGCAGAACCCGCAGCGCAAGAGGAACGGGCGAATCGGCCACGTTGCCGGGCTTGGACCCCGCATGCGTCCAATCAGCTTGCGCTTGCCACGACGCAGCTTGCACTTGCACTGACGACTCAAAAGCTTTTCCGATCTCCTGAAACGGTAATATATCGCCCAAAATCTGCGGATCCATTACCGTTCCACACGACAAGCGTGCGCCAAGCGGCAGGGATCGCGCAAAACGAAGCGTGTCCGGCGAACATCCCTGCTTCGACGTAATCGCACCGCCCTTATTGCGCAAACGTTATCCCGTGCAGACGACGCACCTCGTCGAGCGCGGGCACGTCCAGAATGAGGCTGCGGCCCCGGTCCAAGGCGCGCACGCGGGCCATGTCCTCTTCGGTCAGCGCGAAGTCGTCGATGGCGATGTTTTGATCGATGCGCTCCCGATGCACGGACTTCGGTATGGCGGCGATGCCTTCCTGACGCAGCCACCGCAGCACAACCTGGGCCGGCGTCTTGCCGTACGGCCGACCGACGGCCGCAAGTTCGGGATGGGCGAACAAGCCCTCGCGCCCTTCGGCGAACGGCGCCCAGGCCATGGTGCGCACGCCGAGGTCGTCCATGAGCGCACGCAGAAGGCGCTGCTGGCAGAACGGGTGCAGCTCCACCTGATTGACGGCGGGCACCACGTTATGGGACAACACGAGGTCGAGCAGGCGGTCGGGCAAAAAGTTGCACACGCCGATGGCGCGCACACGACCCTGCGCCAGCAGCTCCTCCATGGCGCGCCAGCTGCCGTGGTAGTTGCCGTACGGCATATGAACAAGGTAGAGGTCCAGGTAGTCGGTGCCCAGGTTGGAAAGCGTTTTCTCGAAGGACGCCTGTGTGCGCTCGAAACCTGCGTCTTGGATCCACACCTTCGACACCAAGAACGCTTCCTCGCGCGCAACGCCGCTCTTGGCAAGGGCCGCTCCCACCGCCCGCTCGTTGCCGTAACAGGCAGCCGTGTCGATAAGGCGGTAGCCCGCCTCAAGCGCGTCAAGCACCGCACGCTCGCATTCTGCCTGGTCGGTGATCTGAAACACCCCGAAACCTGTCTGCGGCATCCTCACGCCGTTGTTCAGTTCAACAATCTCCATACCACGCCTCCTTCCAAGCCTGCGCCTAACGCAGATTCTCCCTCAAAAACGCCTCCACCGCGTCGAAGGGGATGACGTCGGTTTTATCGTAGAGGTCCACATGGTTCGCGCCCGGCACCACGAACAATTCGGCGCTTTCACCTGCACGGTCGCACACATCTTCGCTGAAGAACCGCGAGTGTGCGTGCTCGCCCACCACGCACAGGATGCGGCGCGGCGCTATCCAATCCAGATGGTCGAGCAACTTGAAATTCATGAACGCCTGGCTGCTTGTGATGGAGAACTGGGCGATGGCGTTGTGATGCCAGCCGCGCTCGCGAGCGTAGAACTCGCAGAATTCCGAGAACACCGGGTCGGCCTCGTAGTCGGCCTCCAGGCGGCCGCGCGGCGTGAGCGTGGGATAGGGTGCCGCGAAGTCAATGTAGCGCTGCTCGGCGATGTCGGCCAGCTGCGCGGCGCGGACCTCGTCGGTCATAGTTCCGAACGCCTCCTGCGTGGCGCGGGACATGTCGTACATGCTGGCCGTGACCGCCGCCTTGACGCGCGGGTCCACCTGCATGGCCGAAAGCGCGAACCCGCCGCTGCCGCAGATGCCCGCCACGCCGATACGCTCGCGATCGACGAATGGGCGCGTGCCCAGGTAGTCCACGCCCGCATGGAAGTCTTCCACGAACGTCTCCGGCGACGAAATATGGCGCGGGTTGCCGCCGCTGTAGCCGTTGTACGACGCATCGAACGCAAGTGCCGCGAAACCACGCCGCGCCAGTTCGTTGGCGTAGACGCCCGGCCCCTGTTCCTTGACGCCGCCGTAGGGCGCACCCACGAGCACGGCGGGCAGCACATCGCCCTCCGCACGGTTTTGCGGCAGATAGAGATCGGCCGACAGCTCGATACCAAACCGGTTGCCGTAAGAAACGTGCGTGCGCTCCACGCCCTCGTTCAGTTCGAAGATGCAATTTCCATCCTGTGCCATGATGGCTCCTCTCTATGATGCATGTTCGACATATCCCGGCCCTGCAAACGCTTTCCCGAAGCGGCCGGGCTTTAAAAAGTCGTCGCAAACCGCAGCGCGGTCTCCTCTATAGCGCAATCGACGCCCTCTTCCGCGACGATCTCCCCAATGGAGGGGGCGACGATGGACCCCCGCAGCGGGTTCTTCACACCGTCGATATGCGTTGTCACGGTGGCCTTGACCTCGGATTTCTCGAACGCCAAATCACATCCGTCCATCTCGCAGTCAACCAGCGTGAGATTTTTGCAGTAGCACAAGGGCTGCGTGCCCGAAATGCGGCATCGGACGAGCGTGAGATGGTTCGAGTACCAACCCAGGTACTCGCCCTTCACGTCGCAATCGACCAGCGTGACGTTGTCGGTATGCCAGAAGGCGTCCTTGGTGTCCAACGCGCACCCGGACAGCTCCGCCTGGCGCACGTACTGGAACGAGTACTTGCCCGCAAGCCGCACGTTGCGAAGATCGAGATAGGCGGCGCGCATCATGAAGTACTCGCCCGTCGCAGAAGTGTCGGCCATGCGGCAGTGCTCGGTTGACCACCCGAACTCAGGCGAGGAGATATCGCAGCCCTCGATAACCACGTCGCGGCATTCGCGCAGCGCCTTGATACCGTGCAGCTTGCTGTTGCGCACTTCCGCGTGGTCCGTGTACCACAGCGCCGCGCGGCAACGTTCGGTGAGCTCGCAGCCGTCGATCACCACACGTCTATCGTGCCAAAACGGATAGCGAAGGTCGCAGAAGCAATCGCGCACCTCCACATCGGAGCTCTCCTTCAGAAAGCTCTCTCCGTCGGCCGGGCCGGCGAACCGGCAGTCGCGCACGACCAGGTTCCGCGATCCGTACAGAGCCCTCTCCTCGTCGAACGTCCTTCCTTCGATAACCGTGCCTTCCACCGCGTTCCTCTCTCCTCGAAGCGCATTCCTGACGTCGCTTTGCCAAAGATTCCTCAACCGACCGCCGTGATCTCGACGGCTCCCGACAAGCCGGCGATGTTCTCCGCGCCCGACACGGCCCGGCCCAGCTCGTAGAGGTCGGGATTCGGCGCGTAATCGCCGTAGAACATGACCACGTTGCCCCACGGCTCGTAGTAGGCGAGCGTGCCTGCGCCGCCCTCGGCCGCAGGCGCGTCCGAGCAATCGAGCGCCTTGGGCGGGTAGAATATCTTCTCGTTCGAACTGTAATTCGACACGTCTGCGGAAAGCGGCAGTTGGGCGCCAAGCCCTGCGGCGGCATCCGACGAATTCAGCTCGAACGTCACCACGGTGCCTTGCGCTCGCGCCTCGATGACCTCCGCCGGCACCACGTCGGCGACCTGCGCGTCCGGCGCCGCCTCCGCATCCTGACCGCTCGCTCCCGCCTGAGCGCCGTCCGCACCCTGCGTCTCATCGGACGGCGCGGCGGCTTGGCTTTGCGCTGCCTCACCCACCCTCACCGACGAGCCATCGCCCGAGGCGCACCCGCCCAGCGCGCCCAACATGCCCAAAGCCGCCGCAAGGGCCATCGCCGTCACCAGCTTCCCCATGTTCGCTCGCCTTCCCTTCGTCGGCGCGGCCGCGCTTTCCGCAGCCGCCGCCTCTCGCCTTAGCATGGTATCGCCGCTCTTTTAAAATAGCCAATACTTCTGTAGTATGTTCAAACATAGACAAAAGGCATGACAGGAGAAGCCATGATAGAAACACGTCTGCTGCGCTACTTCCTAGCGGTGGCCCGCGAGCAGAGCATCACGCGCGCAGCGGCGGCGCTGCACGTCACGCAGCCCACGCTGTCCAAACAGATGATGGACCTCGAAAGGCAGCTGGGCGTGCAGCTGCTCGTGCGCGGCAAGAAACAGGTCACGCTCACCGACGAGGGAACCTACCTGCGCGCCCGCGCCCAGGAAATGATCGACCTCATGGAGCGCACGGAGGCCGCGCTGCGCAGCGAGGAGGGCACCCTCGGCGGAGACGTGTACCTCGGTTGCGGCGAGACGCGCGTCATGGAGTTCGTCGCCGACGTGTTCGCCCGCCTGCGCGCGGGCTTCCCCGAGATGCGCCTGCACCTGCACAGCGGGGATGCCGAGGAGGTGATGAAGCGTCTTGACGAGGGGCTTTTGGACTTCGGGCTTTTGCTGGGTCCTTTGCACCGGGACAAGTACGACTACCTGGACCTCGGGATGCGCGACACCTACGGGCTGCTCATGCCCGCAGACTGCCCGCTGGCCGAGCGCGGTTCGGTGACGCTTGACGACCTTAAACAGGTGCCGCTCATCTTCCCCAACCAGCCCTACAGCGGGCACCAGCGCCTCGACTGGTTCGGCGCCGACTTCGACGCGCTTCATATCGTGGCCACCTACAACCTGCTCACGAACGCAACGTTTCTTGTAGAGCGAGGGCTGGGCTACGCGTTTTGCATCGACGGCCTTGTGGATGCGCGAAACGCGCGCGGCCTTGCGTTCCGCCCGGTTGAGCCGGCCCTCACGCTGGACGCGTGCATCGCCGCGAAACGCCACCGCACCCTCTCCCCTGCTGCCAAGCTGTTTTTGGAACGCCTGCGCAAGGAAGTGGGCCGGTAGCTGGTCCGCAACGTACGAAGCCCCGGAACGCAAGCAAAGCAGACGCCCGAAGCAGCACACGAGCCGCCACATCCACTAAATGGAGCGAACACCCCAATCAGTAGCCAGGTCACCACGCCCGACAAGCAGAACGGGCACCCAAACTGCAACATGCGGCAAACAGAACGAGCGCCTCGCTGCACGCAACAAAACGAGCGCTTTCCCGCGCATGATAGAATGAGGACAAACGGCAGACCAGCGCGCCGAGGGGAGGGATCGATGAGCGAAGACGCGTTTCGTTATCTGAAATGGAATGATGACGTCGTGGGCATCGTGCGCCGCGACCTTTCCGTTTCCTTCGTGAACGCCAACCTCAACCCAACAGTGGCGCTCTGCACTCAGGGCGCGTCGTCATGGGGCTCCTCCGCGTTCCTGGAATTTCTCTCCGAGCGCATTGTCAGCCCGCAACGTCGCGACATTGAAAAGCTGCTGTTCAGATGCGGCCTTTCCGAATACGACACGTTCAAACTGGCCGATGCGACGCACGCCATTCACCCACGAGACGAACTATGGCTGGCAGCCCGCGCAGATGACAAACTCTCCGATGCGACAACCGACGTGTTTGAATCGGTGTTCCTGCACCGCATCGACGCCGAGGGTGACAGCGTGAACACCCCCGAGGGCTTCAACGTCAAACGCTACGCGGCGTTCGAAGGGCGCTACGGCATTGTCAAGCAGCGCATCAGTCCGCTGACTGCGGACGTTGAGTCCGAGATAGCCGTTTACCTGCTCGCGCAGGAGATGGGAATCCCCTGCTGCCCCGCACGCCGTTTCGATGCCAACTCCGTGTTCTCGGAGTTCGTATACGATTTCGCCGAGGAGTACCTGGTGCACATGCGCAGGCTGTTCAACAGTCCGCGCGGCAAAAACGAGCTGGACAACCTGCTCACGGTGCGGCCTGCATACGCCGACGACTTCTACCGCATGGTGCTGCTCGACTTCGTCACCAGGCAAGACGACCGACACCTGTCGAACATGGCACTCAAAATCAACACCGAAGGCGAATCGTTCTACCCGCTCTACGACAACGGGCGCAGCCTGTTCTACGAGGACACCGAGGATATGGTGCGGGCGGCCATCAAAGACCCCGCAACCCACGCCACCACGTTCGGATACGCGGGAACCTACTGGGACCACGCGCGCGACGTCGCCGTGGGCGGCGTCAAGTTCGGCGAGCTTGCGAACCTCGACATCTCCGAGCGAACCGTGCAGGCCCTGCTTGAAGAGGCCGGCTTCACCGGTTACCGCCTTGCCGGTGCCCGCGAATGGATCATGCGCTCCCTCGCCCTCGTGCGCGAGTTGTAAACCTGGAAAGGGTGCCGCTCCCTCTCCCTATCATGCCTATAAGGAATAACTAACAATCGAATATAAGCATTGGCTATTCTTTGCCGGCAACGTTACCGTAAGGGGCGAACGAAACCGTTGAAAGGAACTGCCATGCCCGTTGCCTCCTCCATCCCCGCCACACGCGCCGGCCTTGTATCGGCGCTGCTTGTGGCGCTTGCCTTTGCGCTCGGCTTCGCCGAGTTCGTGCTCATCGGCATCACGCCCGATGTGGCCGAAGGGATAGGCGCGCCCCTTGTCGCCGTTGGCGACCTGGTGGGCTACTACGCGCTTGCCTGCGCGGCAGCCACCCCCATCATCTCGCTCGCCTCGGCGCGCGCCGACCGCCTCAAGCTGACGGCCGCATTGCTCGTCGTGTTCAACGCGGGCAACCTTCTCACGCTGTTCGCCAATGACTACGCGCTGCTGGTTGCCTCGCGCCTCATGCCCGCCGTCACCTCCGGCACGCTTCTGGCTGTGGCCATGACCTACGTGCCCGACATCGTGGGCAACACACGAGCACCGCGCGTCATCGGGCTGCTGCTGGCCGGCTTCTCGGTGTCAAGCGTGGTCGGCGTGCCCGTGGGAACCCTGCTCGCGGACGCGTTTGGTTGGAAGGCCGCCTATGCGTGCGTGCTCGCGCTCGGTCTTGTTGTGAGCGCAGCCCTGCTGCCCGCCCTGCCCCGGCAAGGCGCCCCCGCCACCCCCGCAGCCGAAAGGACGTCGCCCGCCCTGCGCTCACAGCTTCGCATTCTCGGCGACGGCCGCGTGCTCGCGAACACCGCGATGATCCTGCTGGGCGCGGCGGGCACCTACGTGTTCCACACCTACCTGACGCCCGTGCTCGAAGGACCCGTCGGCCTTGACAGCGTCGGTGCGAGCGCCGTGCTGCTGCTCGTAGGCGCGGCATGCGTGGGGTCCAACCTGTTGTCGGGTTGGATAGCCGAACGCTTCGGCCTGCGCGCCCTGCCCGTCACGTTCGCCCTGCACGCAGTCGCGCTCGCTCTGCTGGCCGTCACCATCCCCTCGGGCCTGCCCGTCATCGCCAACGTCCTTGCGGTGGCGCTGCTCATGTACGTCATGAACTCCACCGTCCAGATGCTCTATCAAAACGTCGCGCGAACGGACTACCCGGCAGCTGTGACGTTTTCCGCCTCGCTCCATCCCATGTCGTTCAACGCGGGCATAGCGCTCGGCTCGCTCGTTGGCGGCGCGGTGGTGAGCACCGGCGGCCTTGCAGCCACCGGCCCGGTAGGAGCCCTTTTCGCCCTCGGCGCCTGCGCCCTCGCAGTCGCACTCGTCAAGATGACAGCAACAACGCACGAGAAGCGCGTCGCCTCGCCAGCTATTGAGATTAGATAACAAGCGAAACAGGCACGGAAACGTCAGTGGGTGCCAAACATGGCATCCACTGACAACTGGGTTTACAGCGATTCCTCCAAATAAACCGGAAGATACTCGCGCAACATAGGCAGGGCGAACGAAAACGTGCCGCGCGGACTAGCGTCTATCACTCCGTGCTCCAATAAGCGGCGCTTGTACGTTGACACATGGCCCGACGATTTCCCCAGCCTCTCCATCAACTCCGATGCCTTGCTCACGCGGTCATCCGCAAGCATGGCGACCAAAAATTCAAGATCGGCTGCCGATAGCTCGTCAAGCGTCGGACGCAAGACGCGCTCGCTCATGTCCTCTCGGGCACGTTCTACCCCTTGCTGCACGTGTTCGAGAGAAACCGTACGCTCATCCCCGGCCGCCTGCCAAAAGCGAAAGCCAACGAGTTGCATCATAAACGGAAATCCCCCGATGGAAGAAACCGCCGCATCAAGAGCCTTGTCGCCAATAGCTTTCTCCGACAGTTCGACGGTGCCCCGAAGCGCCCGCCGTACGTCAGCGTCAGACACCGCATTAAGTCTGTGCTGGCAAGCGCGCCGAAGGAACGACACCGTCTGGTGCCCAAGCAGCCTCGACACCTTATGAGGCAGCCCCGCCATGAGCAGCGACACCTTGCGCCTTTCACCAACGAAATGCTGATACACCGCCGAAAGCTCAATCATCTCGTCAAGTTCCGGATCCACTTCGTCCACGGTGACAAGCAACCCGACCCCATGCTCATGCAGCTTTTCAAGCACATCGGTCATACGACTGCGCCAGTTGCCGGGAGCAGCCGCCGCGTACTCCCACTGCAAACCGAGCGCACGCGCAAACGTCACACCAGTCAGCCGCACACTCCCCTGCTTTTCAAGCAGATGCGCCCCCTTGCGCAGTGCCTGTTCCAACACATCTTCAAGCATACCCGGAATAGCCGTGGCATTCACAGCTATCCAACCACGCTGCTCGGCTTCAGCCGATAAATCGAGCAGGAGGGCCGTTTTGCCCGTCCCGCGCGCACCTGTAAAAATGGTGCACAGATTCGGATCACCCGGGCCCTCATCAAAAGCGTGCTGCACGTCGGCGAGAATAACCTCACGACCCGCCATCAAAGGCGGCACCTGTCCAAAACTCGGCGTGAACGGATTACGCATATCCTATCTCCTCTTCCGCAAGTGAACGTTGCTTGCTTTTAGATCTTTTAGTTCTGTTTAGTTTCTTTAGGTTGGTTTAGTCTTTTTAGTTCATTTTAGCAACAGGCTTGAATAGAGGAGACATGAGCTTCAATCGCGCCTGTTTGCTTGCGAATCTGTTCGGTTGTAAGCTGGTCTTGTTACAGAAACGCCCCGAGCTTTGACGCGCCTTTCCTGCGTTGGGGCCCGCAGCCACCCGTTTAGCCGGCCCGCCTTGAGCAGCCAAGAAAGGCAACCACTATGGACCAGCACGCAACCGACCTCGCCTACCTGGTGAACTACCTGCAAGAGGAGCGCGGTATGGGCGCCTCAGCCGTGGAACCGCACGATGATTCTGCATGGTTTGACCGCACATGGCGGCAGTTCCGCGCGCTCGTCAACACGCGCGAGCCCCTGTCTGCATCCCCTGAGTTCCTTGCTGTGCAAGACCGGTTTTTGCAAGGACTCATCGCGCAAGCAGGCGTGACCGACGCCGAAACGCTGCCGCCCTGCCCCGCCGACAAACGGCTCGCGCTCTGGCGCGGCGACATCACCCGCTTGGCCGCAGACGCCATCGTGAACGCCGCGAACAGCGGCATGCTGGGCTGCTGGATTCCCGGCCACCACTGCATCGACAACGCCATCCACACCTATGCCGGCGTGCAGCTGCGCCTGGAATGCGCGCGCCTCATGCGCGAGCAGGGCTGCGAGGAACCCACGGGGCGCGCCAAGGCAACACCGGCGTTCAACCTGCCGGCGCGCATGATCATCCACACCGTGGGACCCATCGCCAACGGCTCGCCCACCGCCGCCCATCGCGCGCAGCTGGCTCAGTGCTACCGCAGCTGCCTGGACGCCGCCGCGCAACACGCCTGCCGCACCATCGCGTTTTGCTGCATCAGCACCGGGGAGTTCGGCTTTCCGCAGCAAGAGGCGGCCCGCATCGCGGTCGCCACCGTGCGCGCCTGGCTCGACGAACAGCAGGCCCGCCGCCCAACGGACGCGCCAAACGGCGAAACCCTGCCCGCTCGCCCCTTGCGCGTCGTGTTCGATGTGTTCGGGGAGGCCAACGAGAGCATCTACCGCGCGCTTCTTGGCTTTTGAAACGCCGACGCAAACGCGCGTCGCCCGTCTCACGCTCCCCCGACGGAAGTGGCAGCGCTAGCGGCACGACGGCGCTAGCGGGCGCGAGGCGCTAGCAAGACCGAAAGCGACGCATAAGGGCGCGCTGCACCTCGGCGTAGCGCGCACGGCTCACCGGAACGGTATCGCCAGTGGAAAGTGTAACGCGATAGCGCTGCACCGAACGAATGGCTTCCACGCGCACAGCGAAGGAACGATGGCACAGCACGAACTCACCTGCGGGCATTTTTTCCAATACGCCAGAGATGGATGCGCTGACGTTTTCCACATGTCCGTCAACGAAGTGCAGGTGCAGTGTGTGATTGCGGATCTCAAGATAGGCCAACTCATTGGGAACCATGCGCACGATGCGCTGAGGAGTGTCGATGACCACCGCTTCGCGAGCGGCGCGTCTGGCGATCGCACGGTCGAGCACCTGGTCAAAACGCTCCTCGTCCAACGGCTTGAGCAAATATCCCGCTGCGTCAACACCATAGCCTTCGGGCGCATACTCCAAACTCACCGTCACAAACACGATGGCCGCCGCGCTGTCGGCGCTGCGCACCGCACGCGCCACATCGATGCCGGTGCAATCTCGATCATCCAGCAGCACGTCCAGCAAATACAGGTCGAAGCGGCCAAGTTCCGCCGCATTCATCAGATCGCCCGCAGCGGTGAACCGCTCAACCTCACAGGATATGCCGCGCCGCGCAAGGCGTTCGGCCGCCATCTGGGAAAGCCGATCGGCGAAGAGAGGCTCATCATCAAGAACGGCTACACGGTACAAGGGTCAGTCTCCTTCCGGATGCACAGATTCGCACGCACCCAAAATCGACCATCGCGCACTTCGCATTCGAAGCCACCTTGATACGCTTCGGCTATGTCGGCCATGATGGAAAGACCAAGACCGTGGCCACCATGGCGAGCATCGGGTTTCGTGCTGGCAAAACGCGCGCCACGACGGCGCAACGAGGCTTCGCTGCAAGGATTGTCGCACGCCGAAAACAAAAACTCCCCCTCTTGGCGAAACGTGAAGCGAATAACGGGTTCAGCGGCATCCCCAACGCCAGCTACCGCACGGCACCCTGCCACGGCATTGTCCAGCATGTTTGCGAGCAAGCGGCACAAATCGACATCTCCCACGCCCACGTTTTCAGGCGCCGACACCTCGCACGCAAGCACCGCCCCCGCCGCCCGCGCGCGCCCATCGTAGTCAGCCAGAATGGCGTTTACCAGCGGGTTGCGGCAATACATGACACCGGGCAGCAACGCCACCTCCTCCGCGGCTTTGCCGATATAGCGACGCGCTCCCTCCGCATCGCCGCGATCCAGATAGGCGTCTATGACCTGAAGCTGATGACCCACATCGTGACGCATGCGTCGCAACTCGTCGGCATTCTGCGCAAGACGGCGATACCCGCGCGCCTCGGCCGCCAATCGCTCACGTTCAGCCACTTCGCGATCCATTCGGGAAAGCAGCCGAGCAAACCACCACGCAAACACCAGCCCCAAAGCGATAAGCGCCACGCACAGCAGCTCGTTTACCGTCTGGTAAGACATGTTCAAGTTCAGCGGCATCCAGCTTCCGAGCAAGGCCACAGCCAAAAGCCCGGCAGGCGGGAAGCACATCGTCTTCCACAGGTCGTCATCTTCCACGCGATCGATCAGACGCCCCAGGTTGCGCATAAGCAGCACCATGAACGGAAAACTCACTGCGGTGACCACCGACAGCACAACTAGCGTGGGAAGTTTGTACATGTAGTCATCGACCATGTATGTGCTGTTCAAGAGCCGGTTTGCCGTATCAGTTATATACATGGCCAAACAGCCATACGATGCAACCACCAGCAGCACGAACACTTTCTGAAACATTCTCGCCCGCACAACGCGCACGTACACGCCGCACAGAGCCACAAGCGCCGCCATGAACACCACGTTTGCGATGAAGGCACGATAGGCACGCACCGAAGCATCAAGCGGCATCACGCCCGCAACAACAAACACAACGCCAAAAACGAGCAGCACGCTGCCAGCCAGCGCATAGGCGCGACGAGCGGAAACGGTGAAGCGACGGGCGAAGGGAATGAGGCATAATGCGGCGCACGGCAGCATTTGCAGCAAGAACCCCGCTATGCACCGAAGAGCAATCACGCCGTCCCTTTCTCCAACACGATGCCCACCCTCTGCGCCTCGCTCCATCAACTGCCCGCAACGCTCTCAAAGAGAGCGCGGTACGAACGTCCCGACAGGCACCCCAGCGGATGTCCCAGAAAAACCCCAGCCACCACTTCTCAAAACGCCCTCATTATAACGATCCCCCCACCGCTCAACGGGGCAACCTTTGGCAACGCGCCCCTGTTTTTCATTTCCGGCAACACAAAGACGCAGGCTCGGCGGGCGCGCCATGCACCCACCGAACCTGCGTTGCCAACACACAAAGCGCGTCAGCGCATCCTTACTGCTGCTTGCGCTTCCGATACGCGGCCGCCGCCGTCAGCGCACTTGCCAGTGCCGCAAGGAGCACCGTTCCCGCCGCGACAGACTGCGCGGTGTCGCCCGTCCTGACGAGCGCAGACGGGTCCTTCTTGTTCGCAATCGGCGTCGTTTCCACCTTGGGACCTGCCTTCAAGCCCGCCTTCTGCGCCTGCACGAACGTATCGTGAGCGTTTGCCAAAGCAAGCAGCGTGGACTGCGCATCCTCCTCTCGGGGCGTGCCCAGCACCAACTCTGCCTGATAGTTGCCACCCGCCCGCGCCAAGAAGTCGCGCGCTTGCGCAATGGCGACGGAGAACTCGTCGTAGGCCTCCTGCGTCACCCACAGGGCGTCCTGCGCCACGTCGGAGCCGTCTGCGCTGATAGCCACACCAGCCAAAACTTGCTCCATCTTGGCAATCTCGCTTTCCAAGGAAGCCAGCGTTTCCACACTCGCATAATCTTCCACATTGGCATACGCCTTGATGGGGAAGTTGTCGTAGACCTTGGCCTTGTCAAGCTTGCCGGAAACGCCCGACCAGTCGACCCAATCGCCGTCGGAGTAAACGTAGCTTTCGCCTTCATTCACCACGGCCTCATAATACGTGTCGCCCACGCCAGCGAGGAGGTTGTCGATCATCGCTTCGATGGACACCTTCATTTCCTCGGAGTTCATGAGCTCATCGGTTTCCTTTGTGGCCTCGTCCGCAGCGTATTTGTCGGCCTCTTCTTCGCTGGCTTCGGGATGCTCGTCCATGTACTCGCTGCGGAACGTGTCGTAGCGATTCTGATACTCTCCCATATAGATGAGCTGATAGTACATGTTGTACATCTGCTTTTTCATCTCTTCGATGGCGTCTGGGTCGATCTTGCTCATGTTGGTGGCAACATTGCAATAATACAGATTGTCGTCGTTGCAGTACTGCGTGATCTCCACGGCGTAACGCTGCCCCGCGCGCATGGGCACCCACTCGTCCTCGGGCAAGGTTATGCGATGGAAGCCGCCGTATTCGTACGTGACCTCTTCCTCTGCCCTTAACTCGCCATCGGTGGGATCTTCATCCTCGGCATCCATCAAGTACAGTCGATACGTGACCGTGGTGTTGGGTTTCACCGTCTCGCAGGCCATCGTACGCACCGTGCGGTCCTCCGTCGCTTCGAACACATTGGCGCTCGAGGCGCGGCTTTCGGAACTCTTAGACAGCGTCTCGCTGGAGATCAGGTAGTTGTACTGGTCGGCGATGTAGTAGTCGGCATCCGGCGCGTCCAAATCAAAATCGAACGTCTCGGCTTTCGAGATGGTCTGGTCGTAATACGAAATCCAGAAATAGCCATCTTTGCCCCAGGGGTATTTGTGCGGAAACTCGTTGGCATCGGAGCCCCAACTGTTCTTCACCAGCCACGCGCCATCCTTGGGAGGCTGGCGATCAGGATCAGTGCTGAAATACTCCTTCTTGTAATTGTCATCCCAGCCCACGATGGTCACCGCGTGATTGATGCCGGCAGGCGTATAGGTATAGTGCGCCCACGTGTTCTCGTTGATGTACTGGGCCTCCCCTTGCTCGTCGGGCTGGGAGGTGTCCGCGTAGAACGCTACTGAAATGGCACGGCCCTCCACCAACTCGCTTTTCCAAGCGTCGCGAGCCTCGTCGATAGGCTGGTAATCGCCATTGGAGTCGAGGTACCACGTGTCGGGCAGTATCTTGCTCTCTTCAAGTTCGTACGCCTGCCAATTCCACATTTCCTCAGGAAGTCCCCATGTCAGCGGCTCGTTCACCTCTTCGCCCTCTTCGGTGACGGTGGTTATAGAATCGGCATAGTACAGCTTCTCGACCGTATACCCCTGCCACTCTAAAGCGGTGATGCCTTCCTTGTCCAGAACCATCAACTGGGTCTTCGCGGTGCCACCCTCGTCATCCGTAGCACCCTCGTCAGCGCCGTCCGCAGCACCTTCCTCGACACCGTCTGCGGTGACACCGCCCTGCACGCTATCTGTGGAGCCGTCCGTGGAAACGTTGCCGGCGCCGTCCGCGGAACCACCCTCGGCATCGGCTGCGGCTTCGCCCTCGGCGCCACCCTCGGTGCCGTCGTCAGTGTCATCGGCCTCGGACTCGCCCGAAGACTCCTCGCTCAGAGAAGTCACCCTGCAGTAGACCATCTCCTGGTCGTTTTGATAGGGCGCAGTGTCCTCCGGCACGGGACCCACGCCCGCAGAGAACATCGTTGTCGCATAGACCATAAGGCCACCCAGGTTAAACATGAAGTTCGGGTTGCCTGTTGTGTTGTGCGCCCCTTCGCCCGCTTGGGACTGCTCGCCGTCAAGTTCGGTAGATTCGGGCACAGGCATGTAAGAGAAGTAGGCCAGATGTCGTTCAGAAAGGTCGAGATCCTCAGGATTCATTTTGGCGCCCGCCCGCCACATGTCGGCGAGAATGGACGACTCAGCTGCGGCGATAGCGGCAAATCCCCAGCAGGTGCCCCAAGGGTTCTGAAGCTTTACGGGCGTCACCAAACCGTAGTCGCGCAAGTCGAATTCAGAATTGGTGATAGACGCACCGGTTAGGGTTGCTTCTTCCTCCAGCGAATTCGCGGCGGGCGCCGGCGTGTCAGATGCATCCGCATACGAATAGGGCTGATACGTTGCTGCGTCCATTTGGCCAACTGCTGCCTGCCATTCGGAAATCTCCGACTGCTCGTCGGCAAGAGCCGCCGTTGGAGCCATCCCGCACAGCCCGAACGCCAGCGCAAACGCCATGCATCCGCGAAGCACCCTGTGTCTTGTGCGGACGATTCCAAGCGCCTTGGCCTTCTCCATACGTCCTCCTTTGTTGCAGGAACACTACGACGCGGGGGGCTTTTTATCCAAAGCAACGACTCACCCTCTACGCCTCAGGAAAATTATACGCAACAACACTTTGGATCAGCCAGACGCCCGTGTACCGTTCACGCACCAGAACGACTTTTTACGCGCAGATCCTCCGCATACCACCAGGCATGTTTCATGCACATGCCCCCCATATGCCCTCTGCTGAACCGCCGCCAGCATAAAACCCGCACGCAAACGCCGATACCCCGAACAACGCGGCAAAGCGCTCCTTGCGGCGTCGCCTCATCGCACCGAGCAACCTCGCGCTCGCCTCCTATCCCAACGCCACGGCCAGCGCCACCAGCAGGGCGCCGCCCGCAAGCGCCGCCGCGTCCAGCACCCGCATCGGGTACTCCTTGTAGCCGCTCGCAGCCGTGCGCAGGTTGAAGCCGCGCACCTCGGCGGCGATGGCGGCGCTGTTGGTCTTGCGAACCGAGGACACCAGAAGCGGCACGCACAACGGCACCATGAGCCGCGCTTTCTGCACGATGCCGCCGCGGTCGAACTCCACCCCGCGCGCCGTCTGCGCCTCCATGACGCCCTTCATGTCGTTCATGAACACGGGGATGAAATGGACCGTCGAGGTGAACGTGAACGCGTACTTGTACGGCACGTGCAGCACCTTCACCGCCGCGTTGGCAAGGTCGTTGGTTTTGGTCACGTAGAACACCAAAAAGAGCGGTATGGCCGCCGCCGCAAGACGCACGATGGTCGTGAGCGCCGCAATCAGGCTTCCCGTGCCGATGTAGCCCCACGGCAGCTGCACAAGCTGCACGCCTGCGGGCGTTGTAAGCAGCTGCACCACTGCCAAAATCAGCGAGAACGCCAGCACCGCCCGCACCAGTCCGAGCGTCTGCCGCACCATGCCGCACATTGCCGCCAGCGCAAGCCCCGCCGCCAGCAACGCCATTAAAAACACCAGGCTGCTCGTGCAAAAGCAGGCAACGGCGAACAGAGCCGCCGCGCCCAGCTTCGCCACGGGGTTCATACGGTGCAGCGGGCTTTTCCCCGGCACGTACTCCAAAAACGCGCTCATGCGAGTCCTCCTTCCGCAACCGTCGCCACCGCTTCCACCATGTCCTCGAGCGTGTTCGCCCTCCCCACCGGGCCTTCCGCCAAACCCGGCACACGGCGCGCAAGCTCCAAAGACACATCCACCACCTGCGGCGGCATGAGCGAGGCGCGCGCCAGCGTGTCGCGGTTGCGCAGCACTTCGAACACGGGACCGTCGTCAACCACGCGCCCGTCGTTCATCACGATGCAGCGCTTCGCGTAGTCAGCCACCACCTCCATGTCGTGGCACACCATGAGCACCGTCGTCCCCGCCTCGTGCATACGGCGCACGATGTTCATCACCTTCGCGCATTCCCGATAGTCCAGACCCGTCGTCGGCTCGTCGAGCACCACCACCGGCGGCGCGAGCACCACGATGGAGGCGAGCGCCAGCAGTTGACGCGCACCCCGGTTGAGCAAAAACGGGTCGGCGTCGGGGTTGAAGCCGAACTCGCGAATCATCGCGTCAACGCGCTCCTCAGCTTGTTGCGCATCCTCGAAAGCGGCACCCTTCCCCGCCAACCCGAGCGCCTTGAAGCCAAACATCAGCTCCTCGCGCACCGTGTTGCAGCAGATCTGGCTGTCGGGGTTTTGGAACAAAAAGCCCACCGTGCGCGCCAGGTGGCTCGTCTTAAGCTCGGTGGTGGAAACGCCGTCCACCAGCACCTGGCCCGCATCCGGCTTCAAAAGGCCGTTCACCAGGCGCATGGTGGTGGACTTGCCCGCGCCGTTCGTGCCTGCAAACGCCACGAACTCCCCCTGCTCAATGGTGAAACCCACGCCTTTCAAGACGGGAAGCGCCGCCTCGTAGGACGCGCGCACCTCCCGAAACTCCACCATGCTCATGCGACCACCTGCTCCAACGCATCGCACGCCTCGCTCACCGTGCGCACCGCCACGCGCTCGCACACGCCCCTGTCGGCCAGGCGATTTACCAGTGTGGTTGACCGCGGGCAGTTCACCCCGATCTCCAGCAGCTCATCGGCATGAGCAAGCACCCGCCTTGGCTCGTCGGCAAAGCGGACGCGCCCGCCCTCAACCACCACCAGCATATCGGCATAGCGCGAAAGGAGCGCGATCTTCTGCTCCACCACCACAACCGTGGTTCCATGAGTGCGCGCGTAGGAAACCAGCAGGTCGAACACGCTCTGCGAGCTGGCTGGATCAAGCTCGGCGGTCGGCTCGTCCAGCACGAGCACCTTTGGCTCCATGGCCAGCACCGAGGCGATGGCCACCTTTTGCTTCTGCCCGCCGGAAAGCGATGCGATAGTCCGCTCGCGCAGATCGGCTATGCCCATGTCGGCGAGCGCCCGTTCCAGGCGGGTTTCCATTTCGTCGCGCGGCACCCCGAAGTTCTCCATCCCGTAAAGCACCTCGTCTTCCACCACCGGCGTCACGAACTGGCTGTCAACATCCTGACACACGCTTCCCACCGCACGCGAAAGATCGGTGAGCGCCGTCTCGCAGGTGTCCAGCCCGTCTACCAGCACCGACCCGTAGAAGTCGCCCGGATAGCAGTGCGGCACAATGCCGTTCATGGCGTAGGTGAGCGTGGACTTGCCCGAACCCGCCGGGCCGGTGATGCCCACAAACGTCCCCGCCGGAATGGAGAGGTTGATGTCGCGCACCGTTGGCTCACCGCCCTCCCGGTATTGAAACGAAAAGTCAGTGATTTCTATCATGGGATGCCTTTCTAAAACGAAGCAGATTGCCAAAATGACACAGGTCGAACAAAAGTCAGCGAGGGCTCGCGCGGTGTCTCAGATTGCCGAAATGGCGCAGGCGACGCGTACTTCGGTACGCAAGCCTTCGCCATCGCGGCAAGATGAGGCACCCCGCGAAGCCGCAGCGTCGGCCCATCCGTCGTTGCCTTGGCAACGATGGAACTTGGTACGCGACGAGCGCTTGGGGCGGCAAAGCTGGGTGCCTCAACGTCCCGCAGCGTCGGCCCATCCGTCGTTGCGTCAGCGACGACGGAACAAAACTAGCGCTTCAAAACCTTCTTGAGCGGCAGCGCCAAAATCTGCACCAGCACTGCGTTGAACGTGGCCGTGCCCAGCACGATGGCAGCATACGTTGCCAGCGCCACCATCATGTCGCCACCCGTGGACATCACGTTGATGTAGACCGACAAAAACGCGAACACGCCGCCGGACACCAGCGTGGAGGCAAACGTGTTCGCCAGCGGATTGAGGTCCAGCTTGTCGCCGATTTCCATGGGCACCCTCACCAGCAGGCCGCACACGAGCGCGCCCAGCACCTCGGAAGGGATGTTCAAAAGCGGCGTGGCGTTGAGCAGGGGGATTTGGCACACAAGCCCGGCCAAAAGACCGATGACAACCGCCTGCCCCACCTTCGGCCGCGTCAAGACGATGGCCAGGCAGTACATGGCGATGATGAAGTTGGGCTTCATGCCCATGGACGAAAGCAGCGAACCCACCGTGAGTTTGAGCACCGCACCCGCCGCCAGCAGCACGGCGATGAGGATAAGGTCCTGCGTGGAAAGCCCCGCCTGTTTTTGCGGCGCGGCCACTTCGCGCTTGCGCGCCCCGACAGGCGATACAGCGGCCACCTGCGTTGCAACCTCGCGCTTGATCTGCTGTTCCATGTTCCTCAGTCCTTTCTTGGCGGAGCTTCCCGCCGGTCGTTGCCCCTTCCGGAGCCCATCCTTTTGCCGGCACGCGCTTCGCTGACGAGGAACCCCCACTGCCATCCAACAAAGAGCCGCAAACAAAAAAGACCTGTCCTTCGAGATAAAGGACAGGTCTTCAACCTGCGGTGCCACCTTTATTGGCTCTGCAATGCAGAACCCTCTCACGAACATGCCAACACATGTTCTGCCCTTAACGCAGGCTCACGGTCCAGATACTCGGTCGCTTTCTGCAGCGCTTGCGTCTGCATCCGGCTTCCTTTCCCCTTTCCCTCGGCGAACCATTTACCGCCCAGCTTCCTACGGGAATCCCAGCTACGCCCGCTCTCTGTGAGTGCTCATGACGGCTTGACTTTCGCCTCATCGGTTTGAGGTATTCAGTTGTGACGCAAACTATAGCACAACGCTCCGGAATGCTGTCAAGAGGAATTTGAGGCAATCTGGCCACCGCGAGAGAGCGCACCTTCTCAAATGCAAGGAGCTGCGAGGGCGCGGACATGGCGTGGGCACCGAAACGCGCAGGCAGTTACGAAAGCGGCTTCCCCTCTCTGCCAAACCGACGTTGCCGCAAGCACGCGTCTGCCGAACCCCGGGCCACGCCCCCCTGGCCGGGTGCGTCGACGGGTCCCGCCCGCCGGGTCAAGCCCTTCAAGGCGCCTGCGGGACCTTGCGCGGCAAGCCGACCCGCGCGTGCCGCAGGGCGCCGTTCGCGGCCAGCCTGCGATCGCGCCCTGCCCGCCGCTCACTCCCCGGCGGCGAGGTAGGCCATGATGAGGCGACGGGTCTCGGCGGCCGTGGGCTCGCCGTTACTATGAACGCGCAGCATGGAGCGCGTGCGCGCAAGGCCGATGGCGGTGGACGAGGCCACCAGCGCCTCCTCCTCCACCGACTGGCCGGCGAGCATGCGGCGATCAGGGTGCTCGGCCAGATGGGAGCGCAACGCGGACGCTATGGAGTGCTGCACGGCCAGCAGGTCGCGCTGGCCCTGGAAGAACAGCTGGGGCATGGCGCACAGCGCCTCGCGACGCAGGGCCGCAACGTCCTCGTCCTCATCCGACGCCAAGCTTGCGCCCACCACGTCCACCAGCACATCCAGATAGCACGCCTCGCTCTGCTCCGCAAGGACGGCCGTCAGCCGCTCGTCATCGGGAAACGCGTTGAACCGGCCTGTGACGGCGGCCGCCTTCGACGGGAAGTAGTTGAAGAAGGTCTTTTTCGATATCTCGGCGCGGGCGCAGATGTCCTCCACCGTCACCCCGTCGAAGCCCCGCTCCAGCACCAGTTCGAGCGCCGCCCGCTCCGCCGCAAGCCGAGCTTTGAGTTTTTTGCGGTACCTAAGCCCTTCCGAAGCTGCATGCTCCTGATCCACGTTGCGTTCCGCCTCCCGACGATGACGATGCCGATGTGCCGTTTCCGTGCAGGGTACCACAACTTCCGTTTCGAGCACTTTTCTTTTACCGAATGAATATTTATACTGGGTGTAAATTGCCGGAGCCGCCGACAGGGGCGTCTTCGGGGCCGGGCGCAAGCCCTCCCCGAGGACGCCTTTGTTTGCGGCAGCACCTCACGCATCGGAAGGAACACGCTCTATGGGTCTTACGCGCAAGCAGATCGTCATGTTGGCCGTCCTCGTGTTCGGCACGTTCGTCACCGTGCTCAACCAAACCGTCGTGGCCCCGGCCCTACCGTCGGTCATGGCGGAGATGAGCGTGGACGCCGCCACCGCGCAGTGGCTCACCACCGGGTTCACCCTGGTGAACGCCATCATGATTCCCATCACGGCGTTTCTGACCGACCGTTTCACCACCAAGCGCCTGTTCTTGGTCTCCATGGCCGTGTTCACGCTGGGGAGCTTCTTGGCCGGCTGGGGGCCGAACTTCGCCGTGCTGCTGTTGGGACGCCTTGTGCAGGCGGCGGGCGCGGGCATCCTCATGCCGCTGGTGATGACCGTGCTCATGTGGACCTTCCCCGTGGAGAAGCGCGGCACGGCCATGGGGCTGTTCGGCGTGGTCATCGCGTTCGGCCCGGCTATCGGCCCCACGGTGGCGGGCGTCATCATCGACAGCTACACCTGGCACGACCTGTTCTACATCATCACGGCGCTGTCGGCGACCGTGGTGGTCATCGCCGCGTTCGCGCTGCAGAAAGGCGGCGACACCAACAAGGACGTCACGCTGGACGTGCCCTCGGTGATCATGTCCACCCTCGGTTTCGGCGGGCTGCTCTACGGGCTTTCCACCATCGGGTCGTACGGTTTGAGCATCGACGCGGCCGTGGGCGCTGCGGTGGGCGTTGTGGCGCTGGTGCTGTTTTTCCGCCGCCAGCTGGCGATGGAGCGTCCCATGCTGCAGGTGCGCGTGCTGCAAAACCGCAAGTTCCTCATCGCCACCATCATCGGCATGCTGGTGCAGGGCGCGCTTTTGGCCGGCGGCATCCTCATGCCCATCTACCTGCAGTCGCTCATGGGCTACTCGGCCACGGTGTCCGGCCTGGTGCTTCTGCCCGGCGCCATTGTGATGGGCGCCATGGGCCCGGTGGCCGGCCGCCTGTTCGACAAGCACGGCCCGCGCATCTTGAGCCTCATCGGCACCGGCATGCTCGCGCTCACCACGTTCTGCTTCGCGTTTTTGGGGCCGAGCACCGGCATCATCATGCTCACCGTCGTCTACACGCTGCGCCTGTTCTCGCTGTCGCTGGTGAACATGCCCATCACCACCTGGGGCATGAACGCGCTCGACAACGAGCTGGTCAACCACGGCACCTCGGTGAACAACACGTTCCGGCAGGTGGCAGGATCGCTGGGCACGGCCGTCATCGTGTCGGCGTCCACCATCGCCACCAACCTGGCCTCGCCCGCCATGGGAGAGCCCGCGGCCAGCTTCTTCGGCATCGACATGGCGTTCGCGGTGGCGGGCCTGCTGTGCTTGATCGGGTTCATCATGACCGTGACGCTGGTGAAGGACAAGCCCGGCGAGACGGCCGCCCGCGACAAGGGCAACGCGCGCCGCACGGTGCTCGAATCCGTTATGAGGCGCGACGTGTACACGCTGCCCGCCGACGCCACCGTGGCCGAAGCCATGAAGCTCATGGTGGACAAGGGTATCAGCGCCGCGCCGCTCGTGGACGCGCAGGGCAAGGCCGTGGGCTTCGTGTCCGACGGCGACATCATGCGCTTTCTGGCAACGCGCAGCGCTTCGGTTATGGACCCGGTGGTCATGATAGTGCAGACCGTCCGGTCGGATTCGCGCGACTTCGGACAGAAGCTCGACGAGCTCATGGACATGCCGGCCAAAAGCATCGGGGCCCGGGGCATCATCGGCGTGGACGCGCACGCCGATTTGACCGAGGTGTGCCGCGTGCTGGGCGAAAACCACCTCAAGAAGGTGCTCGTGCTGGACGAGGGCCAGGTGGTGGGCGTCATCAACCGCTCGGACATCACGCAGCACACCATGAGCATGTACCTGGAGAAGCGCGATGCGAACGCGCAAGCCGCCCCGGCAGATGACGGGGCCGGGGAACCTGCGGGCGACGAAGGCTCGCTGCCCGTCGTCATGCGCTAGCGACCCGGCGACAGCGTTGCGTCCCGCGCCTCCACCCGCGAGGCGCGAAACCCGCCGTGCGGCGTTGCCGAGCGGACGCCGCGCGAACGCCGGGAGGAGAGCTACCGAACAGCGGCGAGCATCTCGCGGGCATGGGCGAGGGACGTCTCCGTCGCGTCGCCGGAGAGCATGCGGGCGATCTCGGCGGGGCGCTCGTCTGCGGCCAGGCGACGCAGGTCCGTCTCGGGCACGTCGCCTTCGCCCTTGGTCTTGCGCACCACGTAGTGGACTTGCCCGCGCACGGCCACCTGCGCAAGGTGCGTGACCACGATCACCTGGTGCGTGCGCGCGAGGTCGGCCAGCACGTCGGCCAGCGCCACGGCGGTCGAGCCACCCACACCGGCATCCACCTCGTCGAACACAAGCGTGCCCACCTCGTCTGCCGCGCCCAGCACCACTTTCACGGCCAACATCACGCGGCTCACCTCGCCGCCCGACGCGATGCGCGCAAGCGGGCGCGCCCGCATGCCGGCGCCGGGGCAGAACAAAAACTCCACCGCCTGCGAACCCGCGCGCGTCCACTGCGTGCGGTCGAGCGGACGCAGGTCGCACACAAGCTGGGCGCCGCCCATCTCCAAACGCGCCATCTGCTCCGTGACGGCGGCGGCGAAGGCGGGGGCGGCTTCCCCACGCGCTGCGGCCAAAGCGCGGGCCGCCTGCGCAAGCGCCGCCTCGGCCGCGTCGCACGCGCTTCGCGCGGCGTGCTCGCGCTCGGCCGCGTCGTCCACCAGCGACACCAGGTCGGCCGCCTCCTCGCGTTTGGCCAGCACATCGGACATGCGCGGGCCGTATGCGCGCAGAAGGCCCTGGAGCGCCGCCATGCGCTCTTGCTGTTGCGCGAGCGCCTCCGGGTCGAACTCCACGTTGTCGCGGTAGTCGCGCGCCTCGCGGGACACGTCCTCCAGCACGTAGCCCGCCTCGCGCAGCGATTCGGCGAGCGCGCCGAGCGCGGCGTCGTGGCGCGCCGCCCCGTCGAGCGCGGACGCGGCCGCGTTCAGGGCGTCGAGCGCGCCGCCCTCCCCCGCAAGCGCCTCGTGCGCGACGTTCGCGGCTGTGGCCAGAGCCTCGGCGTTCTCCACGCGCGCGAGGTCGGCCGCCAGCTCGTCGTACTCGCCCTCGCGCGGACCCACCGCGTCGATGCGCGCGAGCACGAAGCGCGCCTCGTCGAGCTTCGCCGACGACGCCTCGCCCGCCTCGCGCACCCGGTCAAGCTCGGCCGCCGCGTCCGCCGCCTGGGAAAACGCCTTCTCGTACGCCTCCCGCGCCGTCGCGACCGCCTCGCCCGCCCACGCGTCGAGCATCCGCACATGCGACGCCGGCTTCATAAGCCGCTGATGCTCGTGCTGGCCGCACAGATCGATCGCAGGCGCCACCGCATCCGCCAACTCGCCCACGCCGGCCATGCGCCCGTCGATGCTCACGCGCGACCGTCCGTCGGCCCCCACGCGGCGCACCGCCACCAGCTCGGACGCGGGATCGGCCGGATCGAGCCCCTCCCGGTAAAACCGCCCCGACACCACGAGCGCGTCCTCGCCGTCGCGCACGGCCCCTTTGTCGGCGCGCTCGCCCATGAGCAGTTTGAGCGCGGAAAGCAGCGCCGTCTTGCCCGCGCCCGTCTCGCCCGTGAGCACGGTCAGCCCACGCGCCGGCTCGAGCGTCGCGCGCCGTATGAGCGCAAGGTTCTCAACCTGGATCTCGTCGATCATCGCACACCTCTCGCGGCATCATGTTTCGTCGATGCCCCAGTATACCAGCAGCGGCCACCCAAGCGAGGTCGATCCACCCGAACAAGAGCCGCCGACACCGCTCTGACACTTCTTGCGAACGGCCGGTGGAAGCAAGGATGTTCGGAGCCTCGTGACGAACGATCTAAGCCGCAAGCACTCCATGAAACCTGATCAGTTCTCTTTTAGGCGATCAACAGTCTGGAGGTGGTCTTTTTTCAGACGCCGCCAGCCTTAGAAGAAGATCTCCTCCGACTTGCTCAGCAGAATGCGGCAGGCGTCTTTTCCCGCAGAAATTCCAGCATGCAGAACAGATCCGCACACTGGAAAAGCCCGAATCTTCACAACCTACTTCAGCTTCGGTTTCGACGATTCAAGCCCTCAGTTTCGGCTGCGTGTCTATTGTATGCGTCTTGCATTCCGTATTCACGCAATCGCAACCGATTGATATAATGAGCATATCGTCGGGGTCGTTTCGGACGTAAGCCCAAGGGAGCCACATCGGCTAGCACGAGGCACCCGACCTTCTCTTCCACATCGTTTTGATCTCCAGTTTACGCTTGCCACGTTGAATCGTGACTAAATAAACGGTGTGCCCCATGTTCTTCGTCAGAAGAAACTTTTTGTTTCCCAGCTTGTCAGTGTCGGTGTGCTCGCAGGTGTCGAATTCGTTCAGTACTGTGGGTATGCGCCCAAAGTCCGAGGGTTTGACGGCAACCTGACCACGCTCCTCCTCGTTGGTGCCATGCTTGCGCTTTATATGGCGTATGTCGCTATCGGTTATGAAAACGTTCTCAAGCGCGCTTGATAGATGCTCGGACATGGCGACAACGAGCCTGCTGCCAACATCAATGCTTATCTTGATCCGAGCATCGCTACCATTCCATACGCTTTCGGCAGCCCCAATGAGCAGCGTCTCTTCGGGATACGCGCCCGTTTAACAGAGGAAACACGCACCGAAGCCCAAAACGTTTTATATATTGGCGCGAGTGTGCCCTCACAACGCTATCGCCTGACACAACGGTAAGGAATCCGTGAATGGAAGACTTCTTTACCGTAGTGATCGCGAAAAGACTGAGAAGGTTGAATCTTCGGGCTTGGGGGGGGTTGTTTGCAGGGTACTATGTCCATGACGGGGAAACAAGGAGGGCCGGAGCCGATGCGCGTCGAAAAACGGAAGACAGGAGGGATTCGATGTCCGGAAACGAATTGACCCGCCGCTCGTTTGTGAAGATGGGGATGGCGGGGCTTGCCGGCGGGGCCCTGACCGCCATGGGCGGTTGCGCCGCGCAACCGCAGACGCAGTCGCAATCGCAGTCGCAAGCCGCGGAGGGCGCCGACGGAAGGAGCGACCTTCCCACAGACCAGGTGGGCACCGACGTCGCGTCTGCGGAAAGCATCGCCCGGCCTGTCGCCGACGACATAGACATCGAAGCGCCCTCCCAGGAGATCCGCTACGACATAGTGGACAGCCACCTGCACTACGTGGACTTCCTAGAGAAAAGCGACGGCTTTCCCGCGCTCGTCCGCGCGCAGGACATGTCGGGCGTTTCGCAGTCCGTCATCTTCGGCATGGGCATCGCGAAGCAATGGGACGAGCACACGCCGAAAGCGCCCAGCTACTACCTCTCCAACGATAGCCGCTGCTATTACTACTTGGGCACCGACTTCATCCTGGCCGAGGAGCTGCTGGCGCAGCCCGCGTCCACCCGAGAGCGCTTCTTCCCGTTCATCTGCGGCATCAACGGCAACGACCGTTTCGCGGCCGACCATATCGAACAGCTTTTGCGCCTCTACCCGAACTTCTGGTGCGGCATCGGCGAGATCATGAGCCGTCACGACGACCTCACGGCGCTCACCTACGGCGAGCCCCCGCACCTGGACCACCCGGCGTTTTTGGACGTGTTCGACCTGGGCGCGCAGGAGGGCCTGCCCGTGCTCGTGCACCACAACATCACCGCGCAGAGCTGCGAGGACGTTCTGTATTTGGACGAGCTGGAGGCCGCGCTTCAGCACAACCGCGACTGCAACATCATATGGGCGCACGTGGGAATCTCGCGCCGCGTGGAAATCCAGGGCCTCACCCAGATTGCGGACGGACTCTTGGAACGCAATCCCAACTGCTACATCGACATATCGTGGGTGGTGTACGACTACTACATGCAGGACAACTTCCCCAACGACTACCGGGACGGAAACACCATGGACGATTGGGTCGCCCTCATCGAGAAGCACCCGGATCGCCTGATGATAGGCACCGACAAGGTGGGCCACTGGGCCACCTACCCCGCCGAAGTGGTGAAGTACTACGAGCTTTTGGACAAGCTCCAGCCGGAAACGGCCGCCAAGCTCGCGAAGGAGAACATCCTTGCGCTCGTGAAGCGCTGGTAGCGGCACCGAAGCGCGAATGCGAACCTGACGGCGACGCCGAAACGAAGCGGAGCGGAAACGCGGACCCGGCAACGGCGTTGAGGCAAGAGCGCGAACCGGGCAACAGGCGGCGAACCGCCGAACAACGGGCCGGAGCATCCTCCCCAAGGGACGCCCCGGCCCAGCACTGGCACAGCCCGCAAGCCGCTTCCCTACAGCGCAAACCTATCGCGCAAAGACTTCGCACCGCCCGCGGCACCGGCATTGGCGGCCTCGCGCTGTTCGCGGTGCAACTCCATGAGGTAGGCCACGCAATCGGTGCGGTTGCAGGCGCGCAGAAGCTCAATCTGCCTCTCGAACACCTCGTCGTCGATGAAGCCCGCTTCCACCAGCGCGCGCACCATGGCCACGTCGCCCTCGCGCGCCACGCGTTCTAGGGCGGGCCGACCTTGGGAGCGCAACGCGCGCACGAGCGCCGCTCGCGTCTCCTCGTCCAAGCGGTACGGAACGGCCAGCCGATGCAGCAGCGCGCCCAGGCCGTCGGGCAGGCTCTCCCCCTGCCGCAGCATCTCGTCGTAGCGCGCGAAGTCGAAGGGCACGCCGTCGGCCGCATCCGCAAGCCAGCAGCTCGACAGCTGGTTCGCCGACACGTGCACCACCGCGCCGACGCGCGCAAGACGGCACACCGCGTACTCGAAGCACCCCTCGCCCACGCTGCGCACGCTGGCCGGCACCACAACGGGCCCGTCCAGCTTGCGCGACCAGAAGCAGTGCGCGCCTATGGCCTCCAGCCCCTCGGACAGCACCAGCCGCTTGGTCGCACGGCACGCGTTGTCGCGCTCGATCACGCGCACGGTGTCCGGCACGATCACCGACGGCGGCGCCCACGGCAGCGCCCGCACGCCGATGCGCACAAGCGGCCGGCCTTCCACCTCGCGCGGAAGCGCCAGAACCTCGCTTTCGCCGACAGAAACGCCTTCCACCGTGGAACCTGCGTAGCCCGCCGCCGCGAACTCCGTGGCCGCCTCGGCTGCGGCGGCGAAGGGAGACGGCGCGCCGTCCGCGGCATCCGCGTCCCCTCCGGCCTTGCGCACGGCCACCGCGCGCACGGCGGCCTGCTCGGCGAACCGCCGCGACACCGACACCGGCTGCGGCGGGCCCGCAACCAGCACCGCGCCCTCGTCGTCGAAGTCGTACCAGCAGCCGTCCAGCTCCACGGCGTCCGGCCCCGCAAGACGCACGCCGCGCTTTGCGAGCGCGCGGTGCGCAGGGGCCTCCTCGGGGCAGCGCCACACCGCGTCGTCCCAGTTCCGCGCTTCCACGCGGGCAAGCGCGCCCCCGCAGTCCACCACCGAGGGAGGCTCGCAGCCCTCGGCGAACGCCGCAGCCGCCACCCGCTCCGCATCCGCCGGAAGCACCACGCGCTCGCCGTAGGGAGACGCCAAGAACAAAAGCTCGCGCCCTCCGTCGGCGTACAGGCTGCCGTCGCGGGCAAGGTAGCGTTTGTTGCGCGCGTCCACCGAGTACTCCCGGCGCGCCAACCGCGGCGACACGCCCGCCAGGTCGCAGCGCTGCTCGCCCAGCAGCTCCACCGAGCGCCCCACGTGTATGCGCCGCGCGCTCACCGCCAGAAACGCGTTCGCCGCCACGCTGCGCACGGTGTCGGGGATCACGAGCACCCGCACGCCCACGCCCTGCACGAAGCGACGGGAGAACGCCTCGGCGGCTATGCGCACCACCGGCACGCCGTCCACGAACGCGGGCAAAACCACGGCCGCATCCTCGCCCGCATCGGCCGCCTCGGCGAAACGCCGCAGGTCGAATCCCACAAGCGCGTATCCGTCCGCGTCCTGGCGCACCTTGACGGCATCGCGCAGGCCAGCATCGATGCGCCCGGCCCCAACGGCACCGCCGGCAGCGGCCCCCTCCCCGCCCACCGCGAAGCGCGCGGCCTGCGCGAGCAGTTCCTCGCGCTCCTCGTCGGTGATGCCCATGCCCAAGGCCCCCACCACGAACAGGTCGCCGTCGGTGCCGCCGCGCACGGACGCAAGGTCGTCGGCCGCACCGGCCGCCCCCTCGCCGGCGTCGCCCTCGGTCCAAGGCCGGTACGGCAGAAGCTGGGGCGACCACACCTCCCCTTCCTGGGCCCGCGCCGCCTCCACCACGTCCACGTCGGAGGCGCCAAGGTTCAGCGGGTTTTTGATCGCATGCTCAATGACATCCTCCACGGAAATGTCCGCACACCGAAACACCAGCGCGTTTTCGTTCATAGTATTGTGCTACCTCCCAAAACAGCCTGCTTTGGCATCGGTTTACCGTCGGCGTGCTCCATGCTACACTGCGGAAAGCGGCGAAGGCAAGGGCTGCGACCGCGCTTTCCGGCTTGCCGCCGGCACGCGTCGCTCGCCCGCGCCGAACCGCGCAAACGTTCGGCTCCGCGCCCCGTCGCGACCGATGACCGAAGGGCGCGCCGCAAGGCGCGGCCGCGTTCGCACGAAGGAGCACCATGGCCGCCGAAGCCGCAGGCCCGCTTGCACGCCAGGCCCTCGAACTCGTCAAGAACGAGCTGCTCGTGAGCCTCAGGTTCATGAACGCCGCCTTCTCGCGCCTGGCCCTCCTCCCCGCACCCGGATCCACCCTGGCCACCGACGGCGCGCATCTGCGCTACGACCCGGCGGGCATCGCCCGCGCCTACGCCGACGATCCCGCCGCGCTCGCGCGCGCCTATCTGCACATCGTCCTCCACAACGTGTTCCTGCACCCCTTCCCCGGCACCGACGTGGACGCCGTCCGCTGGGACGCGGCGTGCGACATCGCGGTGGAGAAGGTCATCGCGGATTTGAACCTGCCGGCCACGCGCACAGCCGCATCCTCTCGGCAGCTTGCCGCGCTCGCCCGCATCGATGCCGCGCTTCCCCTGGTCACAGCCGAAACCGTCTATCGCCACCTGCTCGACCGGAACCTGGACGACCACGAGGTGGAAAAGCTGCGCGCGCCGTTTTTCGTGGACGACCACGCTCCTTGGCACCGCATGGCCGCCGAAGAGGCCGCGCGCGACGCCTCCCGCGCAGAGGGGCACCGCGACGAGGGCGAGCGCCACGCGGGCGCCGAAGCGGCAGCGCGGGCCGGCAAAAACGGCATCGACATGGACGTTCCCCAGCAGGCGCGCGACGCCAAGAAGAGCCGCTCGTCGCACGGCGCGATGGACCCCGACGACATCATGCAGAAAGACGCCCCCGAGGAGGCCCACGCCACCGCCGCCGGGCGCTTCGCGGACACGGTCACGCTCGACCGGGCGCGCGACCAGTGGAAAAACGTCGCCTACGAGATGGGCGTGCAGCTGGATTCCTACATAAAGCTGTGGGGCATCGACGGAGCCAACCTGTCCATGGGTCTTAAAGCCGTCACGCGCGAGCGGCAGGATTACCGCGAGTTTCTGCGCAAGTTCGCGCGCATGGGCGAGCAGATTCGCGTGAACGATGACGAGTTCGACTACGTGTACTACTGCTACGGCCTCACGCGTTACGGCAACCTGCCGCTCATCGAGCCGCTGGAGTACGTGGAGGAGAAGCGCATCCGCGACTTCGTCATCGCCATCGACACCTCGGCCTCCACCAAAGACGGCCTGGTGCGGCGCTTCATCGAGAAAACCTACGCCATCTTGGCCGAGGAGACGAGCTTTTTCGCCGACATGAACGTGCTCATCGTGCAGTGCGACGCCGCCGTCACGGACGTCGCCCGCATCGCCAACCTGGACGATTTGAACGACTACCTGGACAACCTGGAGATCCGCGGGCTGGGCGGCACCGACTTCCGCCCCGTGTTCTCCTACGTGGACAACGCGCTTGACCAGGGAGACCTTGTCAACCTGGGCGGGCTTATCTACTTCACCGACGGACAGGGCACCTACCCCGCCCGCAAGCCCGACTACGACGTGGCGTTCGCCTTCGTGGACAATCTCACCGCCCAGGCCAGCCCAACCGTGCCGCCCTGGGCGATGAAGGTGGTGCTTGAAGAAACCGCCATCATGCAGGATGAATCCGCTTTATCCGCCGCAGACCCCACACGCGGGGAAGCAGCGCGCTAGAAAGGACGCACCATGGATATCCGCCAAGCGAAAGACCAGATCAAAAACGCCATGCTCGCCTACTTCCTCAAAGACGAGTTCGGCAACTACCGCCTTCCCACCGAACGGCAGCGTCCCGTGTTCTTGCTGGGCGCGCCCGGCATCGGCAAGACCGCCATCATGGAGCAGATCGCCCAGGAGCTGGGCGTGGGCATTGTGTCGTACTCGATGACGCACCACACGCGCCAAAGCGCGCTCGGCCTGCCGTTCATCGCGAAGAAGACCTACGGCGGCGTGGAGTACGACGTGTCCGAGTACACCATGAGCGAGATCATCGCATCGGTGTACGACGCCATGGAGGCCACGGGGCGACGCGAGGGCATCCTGTTCTTGGACGAGATCAACTGCGTGTCCGAAACGCTCACGCCCGCCATGCTGCAGTTTTTGCAGTACAAGGTGTTCGGGCGGCACCGCGTGCCCGACGGCTGGATAGTGGTGACGGCCGGCAACCCGCCCGAGTACAACCGTACGGCGCACGACTTCGACATCGCCACCTGGGACCGCCTCAAGCGCATTGACGTGGAGCCGGACTTCTCCGCTTGGCGCGCGTTCGCCGTGGAGGCGGGCGTGCACCCGGCCGTGCTGTCGTACTTGGACATCGAGCGCGACCACTTCTACCGGGTGGAAACCACCGTGGACGGCAAGTCGTTCGTCACCGCGCGCGGGTGGGACGACCTGTCGGCCATGATGAAACTCTACGAGGAGCAGGGCATTCCCGTAGACGAGCTGCTGATAGGCCAGTACGTGCAAAACGCCGAGATAGCCAAGCATTTTTCCGTGTACTACGACCTGTTCACCAAGTACCGCTCAGACTACCAGGTGGACCGCATCTTGGCGGGCGAGGAGGACGCCTCGGTGGAGGAGCGCGCCCGCGAGGCCGCCTTCGACGAGCGCGTGTCGCTCATGGGGTTGCTCACCGACGCGCTGGGCGGCACCGTGCGCACCGCCGTGCTGGAGGAGCGCGCCGTGGAGTTCGCGCACGGCAAGCTGGCGGCTCTGCGCGATGCCGTTGCAGCGGGCGGGGCGACAGATGCAGACTCGGCGGATGTGCTGCCGCTTCTGCGCGAGCAGACCGCGGCCCTGCAACGGCAGCTGGAAACGGAGCGCGCAGGCGGCCTGCTTTCTGACGAGGCGTACGTGTCCTACGAGCGCACGCTTGCCCTGTTCGATGCCGCGCTGCGCGGCGCTCAGGACGGGAGGGTTGCGTTCGGCCAGATCAAAGAGCTGTTCGGCGAATCGGTTGACGCGCTTGAAGCCCAGGTGGACACCGCCTCGCGCGCGCTGGACAACGCGTTTGCGTTCGTGGAGCGCGCGTTTGGCGAGGGCCAGGAGATGCTGCTTTTGGTGACCGACCTTTCGGCCAACCGCTACAGCATGGCGTTCATCAACGACCACGGATGCGAGCGCTACTTCGCCCACAACAAAAGCCTGCTGTTCTACGAACGCGGCACCGACCTGGCCGAGCGCATCAACCGCTTGGACCTGGACGCGGAATGAGCCCAAGCGGGCTTGCGGGCACGCCATCCCCGCCCGCAAGCCCGCCGTCCACGTCCCGCTCTCTGAGCCTCTGAACAA
The DNA here is from genome assembly GCA_019115845.1 of Candidatus Rubneribacter avistercoris. Lineage (GTDB taxonomy): Bacteria > Actinomycetota > Coriobacteriia > Coriobacteriales > Eggerthellaceae > Rubneribacter > Rubneribacter avistercoris. Next base: position 42,792 of record DXCU01000060.1, read on the forward strand.
GCGAACTTGAATTTTGCAGGAATTCGCGATTTCCCAATTGGAATGGGGGTGCGGACGTTTTTCCGGACGGCCTAGGCGGCCAGCCCCAGCCGCCTCCTGCGGCCGGCTATCGTATCGTACACCTTGCGCCCTCCCTCGTCGAACGCCTTCAGCCTCCCCTCCCGGTACCAGCG
>DXCU01000061.1 GCA_019115845.1 Candidatus Rubneribacter avistercoris
CATGGTTGCGCATCAGGGGAAGGCGGCTCTGATTATGCTGTTGCAGAAAAGGGAAGTATGAAGGATTATACAGGGGGAATGGCAAGTGTTGTGTTGACTGGCTACGGGACGATTCTTGAGGCTGACCCATGCGCTCTGCAAGCGCTTGTTTTGATGCACGATTCGGGGGAGGGAGGGGGGCAAGAAGTGCTTTTCGACTTCTCGGGTCATACTGAGTTTCTTCCTGTGGAACTTGACGAGTGTCGTCCTGGGGATGAGGTGGAGGTCACCTACTTCAAGGTGAAGCGGGCTTCCGGTGGTCTTGCGGGCGAGTCTCTGACGGTTGTGCGCTCGGTTTCGGTTTCCGAATAATCCCCTCGAACTACTCTTTCGCAGATATTTGCAGCGCCTTTGCTCAGCGGCTTGTTCGCCCTGGTAGGTTGAATTTCAAAATGCAACAGCGTTGCGCTTAGTCTTGCGGACGAAGTCCACAGGCCCCTGCGAAGGTAGCCTTTTGGGCTGTCTAGTAGGGGCCTTTTCTTGCTTAGAGCGGGCTTTCTTTTTGCGTCACTCTACAGAGGACGAGGGCGTCAGGATGCATCTTTATCGCCGAGTAATTTTAGAGATAAAGTCGCATACCTCATGGGCCGTTATTTTCGGTACGGGAGAACCCCCAAAAGCCTTTTTGTCGTAGCTCACAAGAGCATCTACTTGATTGAGTTCGGCGCACGCGCGAACAATCGCATCTTCGTAATCCGGCTCATCAGAAACAAGCGCCGCCCTCACAATACGCGCATCCGTTGGCGCAAGAGAGAATACGTCCACAATGTTCGCAATGGCTTGACGTGCCTCTTTTTCGGAAAAGTCACAATGATGGGCGAGCGTGTAATAGGCCTCGTTCAGGGATGACGCGCACGCCAAAATATCCGCATCGCCCATAACGAGGTTACGCACCGCGCAACTCACTTCCTCATGTTTGTTCGAACCGACAAAACACCAGTACACGAGTGCATTTACATCAAAGAGGATAGTCGCCATGGATGCGCCCCTCCTTTCGTGCTGCACTCACCATGTCCTCAGCGGTTGCACCCAAAGGCCACGTTTTTCCTCTCGACAATTCAGCATTACTCTGCTCGGCCTTCTCCAAGCGTTCAAGCCTGCGTGCTTGGTCATCTCGCTTAAAATAAACGACTACCACATTCTCGCGCGGACTATCAAGTTCAACCGGCTCCGACGCGGACACACCCAGTCGTTCTCGCAGCCCCTTGGGAATGGCAATAGATTCAGAGTTGCCTGTTTTTGTTAATGTGGAAGTATACATTGCACCCTCCTCACATTCTTGTCATTACCTGTCATTACGGTACCGAGACGCAAGAAAAAAGTCAATGGGAAGAAACACGCATTGAATAACAAGGGAGCAACATAACAAGGGGGCAACGCCGCGCAAAGGGGTGCAAAGCGGCTCGTCTCAATCTGTGTCAAACCTGTGCCAAATCTCTCATCACATAGAAGACATATGCCCTATTTTTTCTTGTCTCTGCCCTCTGTCATCAATTCTGCTGTTGGTAGCGCTGCTGGCGATCAGCCGCATGTCGAGGGTTCGTGCAGGTTCCGTTGTCCGGCGGGCGCGGCGTGTGCGGCATAGCGTATCATGCGAACGGTGCATGTGCTGCAACGTGGATTCGATGGGAGGCAACCGGTGGACACGACGTTTATCGACGAATTGGCAAGTGCCGCGCCCACGCCGGGCGGCGGCGGGGCGAGCGCCTACGTGGGCGCGCTTGCGTCGGCCCTTGCTTCCATGGTGGGCAACCTGACCGTGGGGAAGAAAGCGTACGCCCAGGTGGAAGCCGAGGTGTACGTGACATTGGAGAAGCTGGCCGACGTGCGCGAGCGCCTGTTGGAGCTGGTGGACGAGGACGCGCAGGCGTTCGCGCCCTTGGCGGCAGCGTATCGCATGCCCAAGGCAACGCCCGAGGAGCAGGCGGCCAAAAACGACGCGCTGCAGGCGGCGCTCGTGGGCGCGTGCGACGTGCCGCTCGAAATCATGGAGCGCGTGTCTGACGTGGTGGAACTCACGGACTTTTTGGCCCATAACGGCAGCAAGATGGCGCTTTCCGATGCCGGTGTGGCGGCGGCGTTCGCACGTGCGGCGGCGGATGGGGCCAGCCTCAACATCTTTATCAACGCCGCTTCCATGGATGATAGGGAGCAGGCTCAGCGTTACCGCGACCGGGCAAACGCTGTGGTCGATTCTGTCCGCGCGCGCTGCGATGACTTGTTCCAGCACGTCAAGCAGGCGGTTTCGTAGTACCTATCCGAAGCAATCCGAAACCGTTCGAAGCCATTCGCAACCATCCAAAACTGTCCACGACCATTCGACGAATATCTCCAAGAGAAGGAGCCAACTACATGGCCGTTCTGCTGAAAGGAAAGCCGGTCACCGAGCGCATGGCGCAGGAGCTTGCCCCGCGCATTGAAACGCTGCGCGCGGCGGGGGTAGAGCCGACGCTCGCTATCGTGCGTATGGGGGAGCGCCCCGATGATCTGTCGTACGAACGCACGGCAATCAAGCGTGCGGAAAGTTTGGGCGTGACCGTCAAGCCGTACGTGCTGGACGAGTTCGCCCCTCAGGAGGCGCTGCACGCCACGCTCCAGTCCGTCAACCTAGATGCGGGCGTGCACGGCTGCCTCATGTTCCGTCCGCTTCCGAGCTTCATCGACGAAAAAGCCATGTGCAACGCGCTTTCCCCCGACAAGGATGTGGACGGCATTTCGCTCGCCTCGCTTGCGGCGGTGTTCACGGATGCGAGCGAGGGGTTCCCGCCTTGCACGGCGGCGGCGTGCGTGCGCATGCTCGACCATTACGAAGTGCCGTTGGCGGGCAAGCACGTGGTGGTGGTGGGCCGCAGCTTGGTGGTGGGCAAGCCGGTGTCCATGATGCTGCTGCGACGCAACGCCAGCGTGACCATCTGCCACTCCAAGACCGAGCACTTGGAGAAGATCTGCCGCTCGGCTGACATCGTCATCTGCGCCACGGGGCGCGCCCGCGCGTTCGGCGCGGAGTGCTTCAGCCCCGGTCAGACGGTGCTTGATGTGGGCATCAACTTCGACACGCACGGAAACCTGTGCGGTGACGTCAACTTTGACGAGGTGGAGCCTGTCGTGGGTGCCATCACGCCGGTGCCCGGCGGCATCGGCACCGTGACCACGTCCATGACCATGGCGCACACGGTTGCCGCGGCGCAGGCCGCTGCGGAGGCGATGCGCCGATGACGATGGTGGAGGTGGACGAGGCGCGCTGCATCGGCTGCGGCAGATGCGCCGACGACTGCATAGCCGACGACCTGCGCATCGAAGGCGGCGTGGCGCAGGTGCTGGGCCGCTGCTTGCTGTGCGGCCACTGCGTTGCCGTGTGCCCGACGGGCGCGGTGTCCATTCCGGGCTACGACATGGACGACGTGGAGCCCGCCGCCCAGTTGAGCGAGTTCGTGGCGCCGAAGGACCTGCTGCGCGCCATCAAGTCGCGGCGCAGCATCCGCGCGTACCGTCTGCAGCCGGTGGGTCGGGAGGAGCTGGAGCTCGTTTTGCAGGCGGGTCGCTACACCGCCACGGCGAAGAACGCGCAAGCGTGCCGGTTCGTCGCCGTGCAGGAGGGGCTGGACGAGTTCAAGCGGATCGTGTGGGACGGGCTGGCCTGCGCGCTTGGGAGAACCGACGAGGATGCGCGCTGGGCGCAGCCGATGATGCCCCTGCTTACGCGCGAGCGGCGCTCCCCTGTGGACGACTACCTGTTCCGCAACGCTCCGGCGGTGCTGTTCGTGGCGGCCGAGCGCGCCGACGACGCGGGGCTGGCGGCCCAGAACATGGAGCTCATGGCGGCGTCGCTGGGGATGGGCGTGATGTACAACGGCTACTTGTGCCGGGCGTCCGAAAACATCCCCGAGGCGAAGGAGTGGCTGGGGGCGCAGGATCGGCCGCTGCAAATCTGCATGCTGCTGGGGTATCCGGCGCGCACCTACCGACGCACCGCCCCCCGCCGGCCGGGGGATTTCGTGATGAAGTGACACGGGAAGGGCCCTGCGCCGCGTGCGAGCGCAGGGCCCTTCCTCAAAAAGGCGAGGCGCGCTATGCCGCTTCAGGCAGCGCGGCGCTCTCTTCGCCGTCGTTTTCGCCGGTTGCGCCGCCTGTGATCACGCTGATGGCGTTCGCCGCCGCAGCCGCGACGTCCTCGGGCGACGAGTTCTCCAGCACATCAGTGCCTCCCTCCACCGTGCAGCCGGAGCAGCCTTCGTTGCGACCGGCCTCCATGGCGTCGTTGATGGTGCCCGCGTAGATGGTTTCAGAGTTCTTGATGTACTGGCAATCGGGGTTGAAGTGGTACTTCTTGCCGAAGGGGGTCCAGTAGCACAGCCCGTCGTCGGACAGCACGGCGGCGCTGGCCTCGGCTGCGTCGAGGTCCTCCTGGGTGGCGGGGTTGTAGTCGATGCCGCTGCCGATGGCCGCCACCAGCGCCACGCCGGCCACGATGGAGCAGATTTTCTTCGACTTCGCGTCCATGTCCTTGTTCGTCAGCATGAGCAGGATGATGGGCGCGAAGGCGATGACGGCGATGATGACGCCCAGCTGGGTTTGCACCCAGTAAGCCGTCTTGTTCTCCTTGGAGGCGGGCGCTATGTGGTTGGCGCGCTTCCACAACTGAGATCCGATGACGACCAGCACCAGGTCAACCACGATGAACACGATGACCCAGACCACGGGCGAGAGGCCCGGCAGGTAAAGCGTGCCGTTGGACGTGAGGATGGCCAGGATTTCGCAGACGATGCCGACCGCCCACAGAGCGACGGCCCCGATGCGGAACGGCAGCGCGTTGCCCGCGCGTTCGGCGTGCATCTCGTCGCGGAGGGCTTTGGTGGCTTCCCCGGTGCCTCCTTGCTTCGGCTTGGAGATTTTCGTGCCGGTTTTGGCGTCAACGAACTGGCGCTCCTTCGGCTTTTTCTCTTTGCGCTCCTCTTCCGGCGCTTTGTCTGCCATGGAATCCACCCTCCTGCTTTGCCCTGCGTGCATCAACTTTTATTTGAACCTCGCTACGCAGGTCGACCTGTCGATAACCTTCGTTATGATACCTGAGTGCCTGTTGAAGGGGCGCAAAAAGCAAGGGGTTCAACAATTGGTTGAACCCCCGCAGGGATGCGCTTGACGAAAAGCGTTTGGCAAGGAGGTTCGGTATGGACGTGCAGCAGCTGGCGGGGCAGTTCGTGAAATCGGTGGCGGACGACCCGTCGCTTCTGAAGCAGTTCGGCGTTGATCCGGCGCAGGCCGTGAAAGATGCCGTCGGAGTGGATTTGAGCGATGAGGACTTGGGCAACGTCGTGTCTGCCGTGGAGCCGTTGCTGGAAGGCAAGGACCTCGACATGGGCAGGATAGCCGAGGTGGCGGGCGACCTTCTGGCCGACGGCGACATCTTGGGCAAGCTGGGCGGGTTGTTCGGGGGCAAGTAGGGCGCCTTGCGCGTTGCGCCCTGCGGCCCCGCGCGCACGCCGCGGCCTTTGCCGCTCCCGCCGCCTCCCGCCGTCCCTCTTGCGGATGTTTCACGTGAAACGCGCTGGAGGGGCGGCGGGAGCGGTATCATACGGAACATGGCAAACGGGCTGACATACCTTCGCAAGACCACCTCGTCCGAGGCGACCAAGCAGCTTGCGTTCACGTTGGCGCCGTACCTGCATCCCGGCGACGTGATTGTGCTGACGGGCGATTTGGGCGCGGGCAAGACGCAGTTCGTGCAGGGCGTGGCCGCCGGGCTGGGCGTGCGCGACCAGGTGACCAGCCCAACGTTCAACATTCTGCTCACGTATCCGGGTGGGTCGTTGCCGCTGTACCACTTCGACTTGTACCGGCTGGACTCCTCCGATCAGCTTGAGGACGTCGGGTATTACGAAACCATAGACGCCGACGGCGCGTCGTTCATCGAATGGGGCGAGAAGTTCCCCGAGGCGCTGCCGTACGGCTATCTGGAGATATGCATTCGCACGGATGACGAGGGGAACCGCACGGTCTGCGCCCACGCGTACGGCGACCGGTCCCGTCAGCTTCTGTTCCTGTGGGCGAAGGACTCGAAGTCGCGCCTGATGAAATCTGCGAGGTAACCTATGTCTCAGCCTGTTTCGCGCTCGGGCGCTTTCGCGCGCGGGCCGTACGTGCTCGCGTTCGACACTGCCAACGAGGTCATAGCCATCGGCGTGGGCGTGCTGCGCCTTGAGGAGCGCGCGGTGGAGTGCGCGGCGTCTGCGGAGGCGGAGGCGCGACGGGCGTCGAACACCCAGCTTCTGCCGCGCATTGACGCGCTGCTGTCCGACCTGGGCGTTTCCCGTGCGGACATCGCGTGCGTGTGCGTGGGGCGCGGGCCGGGGTCGTTCACGGGCGTGCGCATTGCCATGGCCACGGCCAAGGGCGTCGCCTCGGCGTTGGGCGTGGGCTTGGTGGGCGTGTCGTCGCTTGACGCGGTGGCTTGGAACGCGCAGGCCGCGGGTGTGCGCGGGCGGCTGGCCGTGGTAGCCGACGCCATGCGCAAGGAGGTGTACCCGGTCCGCTATCTGCTGGACGAGGCGGGCGTGGGGCGCGTGGAGGCCGACCGCGTGGTGAAGGCCGAGGTCGCCGCCGAGGAGCTGCGGGAAGGCGCTGCGGGGCAGCTGGTGACGGGCGACGCGCTGCGCAAGTACGGGGAGCTGTTCGCGCCTTGCGGCGAAACGCTGGCCGAGGAGCTGTGGACGCCGACGGGCCGCGGGCTTTTGCTGGCGCTTGAGGCCGCGTGGCGGGCGGGAAAGGCCGATCCGCTGGATGCGCGGCGGCATGACCCGGCGCTCGCGCTGCCGGTGTACACGCGCCTGTCCGATGCCGAGGAGAACGAGCGCATCCGCTTGGCGAAAAACGATCCGAAAAACCTGGTGACGGGCGTGCAGGATGTCGGCGTGCGGCGCGATCAGCGCGCAAGCGCGCACGATGCCGCCGTTTTGAATGCTCAGCCCGATGCCGAGGGCATCACGTACAAGCCGCTCGATGCCGCGCACGCTGCGGAGGTTGCAGCGCTTGAGGCGCAGGTCATGGGGTCGGATGCATGGAGCGAGGCGCTTGTGGCCGACGAGCTGCCGCGCGCCGACCGCGTGTGGTGGGCGGCGTACGGGACTCCGGCGGCCTGCCGGCCGACGGAGCCTGCCGATGATGCGGGCGCCGCGGCGGCCTTCGCCGACGCCGCGGGCGGCCAGGGAGGCGGAAAGGGTTCGCTTTTGCAGGTTGGTGGCGACGATGCCGCCGCTTCGTCCGCTTCGCAGCTTGTGGGCTATGCGGGCGGGTGGATCGTCGATGGCGGAGTGCAGATTCTCAAGGTGGGGGTGCATCCTGCGTGGCGGCGGCGAGGGATCGCGCGCGAGTTGCTGGCGCGGGTGGCGGCCGATGCGCGCGATCTGGGCGCCAGCGCGTGCTCGCTTGAGGTGCGCGCGGGAAACGAGGGAGCGCGGGCGTTTTACGAGTCGCTCGGCTTCCGCTCGCTTGGCGTGCGGCCGCGCTACTACTCCGACGGCGAGGACGCGCTCATCCTGGAGGGGCCGCTGCCGCTTTCCGCGCGGGACGTGGCCGGCATGGCGCTTGTGGTGGACGCGGCCTCCCGCGAGCAGGGACAGTCGGGGATTGCGGGGGCAGGTTCGCCATGCGAATCGGCGCGAGGCGGCACGGATCGCGCTTTGTGCATGGATTCCGAGCCTCGTGCGCTGTCCCCGCAAGGTGAAATCCCAGTTCGCGATTTCCCTGCCGCTGAATCATCGGGCGCAACCCATGCACAAGGCGCGATCCGTGCCGCCTCGGGAGAGAAACCGCGCCAGGGGACGTTCGAAGCGCATTCGCCCGGCGAGGTTTCGCCCCTCGACGCGTCCCGCCCGCTCATCCTCGCCATCGAATCGTCTTGCGACGAGACGGCCGCCGCCATCGTGGACGGCTCGGGTACGCTTGTGGCCGATGTGGTGGCATCGCAGATCGATTTCCATGCGCGCTTCGGCGGCGTGGTGCCGGAGATCGCCAGTCGCAAGCATATCGAGGCTGTTTGCGGCGTGTGCGACGAATGCCTGGACACAGCGGCCGCTCGCCTCGGCGCGCCCCGCCTTGCGTGGGCCGACCTTGACGCCGTGGCCGTCACCTACGCGCCGGGCCTGGTGGGCGCGCTTGTGGTGGGCGTGGCGTTTGCGAAGGGCGCGGCCTGGGCGGCCGAGGTGCCGCTCATCGGCGTCAACCATCTGGAGGGCCATCTGTACGCGAACAAGATCGGCGCGCCGGATTTCTCGCCGCCGGCGGTGGTGTCGCTTGTGTCCGGCGGCAACACCATGCTTGTGCACATGCGCGGCTGGGGCGATTACGAAACGCTCGGCGCCACCATCGACGACGCGGTGGGCGAGGCGTTCGACAAGGTGGCGAAGGCGCTTGGGCTGGGGTATCCCGGCGGCCCCGTGATCTCGCGCGAGGCGACGCGCGGCAACCCGGAGGCCATAGCGTTCCCGCGCGCGATGATGCACTCGGGCGACTTGCGCTTCTCGCTGTCGGGCCTCAAAACCGCGGTGGTCACCTACATCAACAACGAGCGGGCCGCCGGTCGCGCGCTCAACGTGCCCGACATCTGCGCAAGCTTCCAGCAGGCTGTCGTGGACGTGCAGGTGAAGAAGGCCGAAACGGCGCTGCGCCAGACGGGCGCGCCCGCGTTCTGCCTAGGCGGCGGCGTGGCGGCGAATCCCGTGCTGCGCGACGCGTACCGCGCGCTTTGCGACCGCATGGGCGTGCGCCTTGTGCTGCCGCCTTTGAGCGCCTGCGGCGACAACGCCGGCATGATAGCGCTCGTGGCCCTTGACCGCTACCGCCAAGCCCGCTTCCTCGCCCTGGACGCCGACGCCCAAGCCCATGCCAACCTGGATGAGGCGTACTAGTCTCAAGCCTTGAAACCGAAACGAGGGCCTGCGCTGCCGCAGGCCCTCGTTGTGCAAACGCGTCGATTCGCTCAGCGATCCGCTTGTCGCCGCACCGGTTGCCGCCCCCTATTCCGCAGCAGCCGCATCCTTCGTGTTCGTGCCGATGGTCTTGCGCAGCACGAACAGCGCCGCTATCACCAGCACGGCGCCGATGGCCAGGCAGATGGGCGCGTTGCGCACGAAACCTGCGATGGCGAAGCACACGCATGAGATCGCACCCACGGTGATGACGTAGGGCAGCTGGGTGTTCACGTGCTCGATGTGGTTCACGTTCGCACCGGCCGATGCCATGATGGTGGTGTCGGAGATGGGCGAGCAGTGATCGCCCGCCACCGCGCCCGCCAGGCACGCGGAGATGCCGATGGTCAGCAGCTCGGGCTCGCCCGCAAAGATGGGCAGCACGATGGGGATGAGGATGCCGAACGTGCCCCAGCTGGTGCCCGTGGCGAACGCCAGGCCCCATGCCACCAAAAAGATGATGGCGGGCAGCATGCTGAACAGGCCCGCAGCGGCGCCCTCCATGCAGCCCGACACGAACTCGGCGGCGCCCAGCGCGCTGGTCATGCTCTTGAGCGTGAGGGCGAACGTGAGGATGAGGATGGCCGGCACCATGGCGTTGAAGCCGGCGATGATGCTGTCCATGGAGTCCTTGAACTTCACCACGCGGCGCGCCAGCAGGTACACGAACGCGAACACGAGCGCGATGATGGAGCCCCACGGCAGCGCCACGAACGCGTCGGTGTCGCCGAAGGCGAGGATGACGTTTTGATAGCCCTCCGTTTCGGGATCCCAGAATCCACCGACGTAGAGCATGCCCACGATGCACAGCACGATGAGCACCAGGATGGGAATGAGCATGTCCAGCAGATGGGCGCGCGTGTTCTCCACCGGCTCGTCGTTGCCAAGCGAGCCAAGCTCGCCCTCGCGCAGCGCCTTCAGCTCGGCTTTTGCCATGGGGCCGTAGTCAAAGCCCATGACGATGATGGCCACTACGAACACCAACGTGAGCAGGGAGTAGAAGTTGAACGGGATGGCGCTGATGAACAGCTGGATGCCGTCGACGTTCAGGTCGGCGGCGACGCCGGACACGGCTGCCGCCCACGACGACACGGGCGCGATCATGCAGATGGGCGCCGCCGTGGCGTCGATGAGGTAGGACAGCTTCGCGCGCGACACTTGCTGCGCGTCGGTGACGGGGCGCATGACCGATCCCACTGTCAAACAGTTGAAGTAGTCGTCCACGAAGATGAGCACGCCCAGCACGAACGTGGCTATCTGCGCGCCGATGCGGCTCTTCACATTCTTCGCCGCCCATTTGCCGAACGCCGCCGACGCGCCCGTGGAGTTGATGAGCGCCACCAGAATGCCCAGGATCACCAGGAACACGAAAATGCCCGCGCTATCGGCAAGGGCGGGTATGAGTCCGGTGGTCATGGCATCTTCCTCGGTGCCGCCTGCGGGGATGAACTCGCCGCTGATGATGGCGTCCACCGTGCCGACGGGGTCGAACCCGGTGAGCAGCAACGCTCCCACCACGATGCCGATGAACAGCGAGCTGTAGGTTTCCTTCGTAATGAGCGCGAGCACGATGGCCACGATGGCCGGCACGAGCGCCCAGAAGGTGTTGACGAACTCCATCTTTCCTTCCTCTCCCAGTTTGCTGTGGACCATGGTTCGGCAGGAAAGGCGATTCGTGCAAAACCATGACAGCACTCCGCTGCGCGACAGTGCGCGGAATGTTCTCCCGCGCCCCAGGGCAAAGCGGTCGGAAACCCGCAAAGCCCTTCGGCGGCGTCCCCTTTCGCTCCGCGCTTTCCGGCGCTTTTCGAAGGTACTGATGGAAGCCGCACCTCTGTCATGTTGACCGCAACATTATAAAGGTGCGTCGCGCGAAGAGGAAGCACATGTTGCGGGACAGGGCGAAGCGCGGCGTGGAGGGCGGTGATGCGACCCCCTCTGCGGGGCGCGTGCCGCTCGCCGGCGTGATTGGCCGCGAAGGGGGGTTGAAGAAAAAATCCATGCGGGTGGATAGGGGAGGGTTGAAAACAGGTCGAAGTTCCGTCGCATGCTGTGTTGTCCCTGGTAAACGGCGGGGGGGGGCGCTTTTTCGGTGCTTTGCCCAGCTGCGAAAGCCGATTTAAGGATATAGGGTGTTGGGGGCTTGAACCCCTTTGTGCGCTGGCTTATTATGATCGAACCGTCGGTTCCGTTGAGAGTGACAATCATCGGTCGCGGCGGCATTTCGTTCCGTGCGAGAAAGCGATGACGTGGCCGACACCATGACGGCGATTCTGCCGCAACAGCATAGAGCCAAACGGGGGGGGGCGTTTCAACGACGCTCTCGTTCGCGATGCTGTGTCGCCCTTGCGCGTAACGGTTCCGAAGAGGCGGCTGCTCGCGCCTGCCTCAAGCTGGTAGATCCCTCCATTCTTTCCGCTTGCTTCGTTCCCAGGGCGGAGTTTCTGCGCAAGCGGGACGGCGTGTGGCGTCTTGAGCTGCATCCGTTGTTCGGCGGCTACCTGTTCCTGTATTCCGACGATCCTGCCGCGCTGGGCAAGCGCCTGAGGTCCCTTCGCGCTTCCGTTCGGCCCATTGTTGGGGACGACGACGCGTGCGCGTTTTTGACCGACGGCGAGCAGCAGTGGTTCGAGGAGCTGCTGGATGAGGACTTCGTGCTGCGGTTCAGCCGGGGGCGCATCGTGGACGGCCGGACGACGGTTGTCGAGGGGCCTTTGCGGGGGTGCGAATCGCGCATCCGCAAGATAGACCGACATCGTCGCATCGCCTTCGTGGAGACGTCGCTTGCGCGCCGTGAAACGACGATGCACGCGGGATTGGAGATAACGAGCAAAACCTGACGAGGACGCCCGCCCGCCCCGGCCGCTGCGCGCAGCCGGGGCGGGCGGGCGTCCTCGTTTCGTTTCGACATACCTTGATACGCGGGATCGATGCCACGTGTGCGTTCCGCCTCTTTCAAGGGGATGAATATCCGATTGCGTTTTCGGACCGGCTCCCGTCGGATGGCGAAGCCGTGTCCGAATGCGCGCGAAGGCAACAATGCGGATGGGAAGTGCGCATGTGGTACGTCGTGCAAACGCTCAGCGGTCGGGAGGGCCGCGTGTGCGATCTGATGGAGCGGCTGGTTGACTCCGAGCTGCTGGAGGAGTGCTTCGTGCTGCGCTACGAGACCGTGAAGAAGATTCGCGGCGAGTGGCGCACCTGCACCGCCGTGCTGTTCCCCGGGTACGTGATAGTGGTCACGAACCGCGTTGAGCAGCTGGAGCAGGCGCTGCGGAAGGTGCCGCAATTCACCAGGATACTGGGGAACGATCGGATGTTCATGCCCTTGGAACGGGACGAAATGGCCTGGCTGTCGGCGTTCACGGAACGCAAGCGGCGTGTCATAGGGATGTCGAGCGGGGTTATCGAGGGCGACGAGATAGTCATCTTGGAAGGCCCGTTGATGAACCGCACCGGATGGATCCGCAAGATAGACCGCCGCAAACGCGTCGCGTACCTGGAGATGCGGATGTTCGGCCGAACGCTGCAAACCAAAGTTGGATTGGGCATTGTCAGAAAGACTCCGAAAAGAGAATAGCGCGGGGGAAGGGGCTGAGAGCTACCTCACGGACGCCGAGGCCCTGCGCCTGCTCGCAGGGTGCGACTCCGGCGTGCGTCCGGAGCTTTCGCGGCGCGGTTATCGCTTTGTGAAACGCGCCTTCGACCTGGTGGCTAGCGGTGCTGCGGTGGCGCTGCTGTTGGTGCCGGGCGCGGTGCTCTGCGCCGTCATTTGTGCGAAAAGCCCGGGAGCGGGACCGCTGTACTCCCAGTGGAGGATAGGGAGGGTGCGCGCCGATGGCACCTATCGGCCCTTCCGCATGTGGAAGTTCAGGAGCATGGTGCCCAACGCAGACGAGATGCTGGCCGACCTGCAAGGCTCGAACGAGGCCGACGGCCCGCTGTTCAAGATCAGGGAAGACCCCCGGGTGGTTCCAGGCGTGGGGGCTTTCATCAGGAAGCACTCCATAGACGAGCTTCCCCAGCTCCTGAACGTGCTTGCCGGCCAGATGTCCCTCATAGGCCCGAGGCCCGGCCTCCCGAGAGAGGTCGTCCAATACGACGAGCGCGCCAAGCGCCGCCTAATTGTCAAGCCGGGATGCGGCGGAGTGTGGCAGGCGGGCAAGCGCAGCGAGTCAACCTTTCAGGAGATGATAGAAGCTGATCTGGGCTACATCGAGCATCGAGGCGTTCTCCAGGATCTCGCACTTGTTGTAGGTACTGTCCAAGAAATGTTGACGGGAAAGGGGGCTTACTAGCAACCCACTCCCTTTGCCCCGGGCGATGAGCACCTGCAGCCAAGGATGCAACCCTTTTCTAGCAAGTATGCAAACGAACCTTCGACATAGTGTTTTCGTTCGGTACTGCGGCGCCTCTTGCAGTGCACGGAATGCTTCTGTGTGCGCTGATTGTGCTGAAAAGCCTAGGCGTTCTTGCGTATTCGCAAGAACGCCTAGGGTGGGCAGGGGGCCGTTAAGCGTGCTTAAGCTTCACGGTGTGGTGTCTGATGTCGATGATGCAGCAAAGTATCTTGATCCTATCCAGCGTGTATGGTGGGGGCGCGATCGCAAGATGGATAACAGCCTACGTGCCCTTGTCAGCCAAGCCAGTCTCGAAGGGCTGCCGCAGTTTCTTTACGTCTTAAAAGGCGACATGTCGGCTGTCGGACCGAAGTTCATCATGCGTGACGAACTTGCCTGGTTTGATAAGGGTACGGACGAGTGCTCGGGCGTCTCCACGGGGGCCGCCGGCTTTTGGCAGACAGTCTTTCGCAAAGGTGTCTCCTTCGAAAGCGACGAGTGCCAGTGTATCGAACCGGAATACGTACGAGGTGCTTGGTTTGCCATGGACGCGAGATGCTTTCTCGACATCTTTGGGGTGATGTTTGGTCGCAGGAGGTCGGGGAGGTGAGCTGGGCAAGCGCTCCGATTCGTGTGGCTCACGTGATGGGCAAGATGTGCGGCGGTGGGGTCGAGTCGATGGTTATGAATTATTACCGGCATATAGACAAAAGTGTTGTGCAGTTTGATTTTCTCGTAGATGGGGATTCTGCGCTGGTGCCAAGCAGCGAGATCAATGCCTTAGGAGGCCGCGTTTTTGTGGTTTCTCCCTACCAGCAACTTTTTTGTTACATGAAGGATCTGAGCGATCTTGTTCGAAGCCAGCGATGGCAGATAGTTCATAGTCATGTGAATTCACTCTCTGTCTTCCCCTTGTATGTTGCCAACCGGATTGGAGTGCCTGTGCGTATAGCGCACAGCCATAGCGCATCAGGAGGAGATGAGCATGTCAAAAATGCAGCAAAGGCGATTTTGAAAACGCAGGCAAATCGCTATCCCACGCATCGACTGGCTTGCTCGCGGTATGCGGGCGAGTGGTTGTTTGGCGAGAATGCTGACTTCGATGTTCTCTACAACGCCATAGAACTCGAACATTTTGCCTTCGATGCTGAAACTCGAGCCAAGGTTCGTATGGAGCTTGGTTTGACGGACGCCGTATTCGCGGTTGGACATATAGGGCGTTTCGTATCTCAAAAAAACCAAGGTTTCTTGATAGACGCCTTTGCTCAACTCCTGAATCGCAGACCAGATTCTGTTTTGGTGCTTGTTGGCGATGGTGAGCAAAGGGCCCTTATGGAGCATCGTGCGGAAGAGCGCGGAATTGGTGGGAAAGTGATGTTCCTTGGGCAGCGTTCGGACGTTGGAAGGATATATCAGGCGCTTGATGTGTTTGCATTGCCAAGCCTCTACGAAGGACTCGGGATCGTGCTTGTGGAAGCTCAGATGGCGGGTCTGCCTTGTCTTGCGTCAGGGACCACTCCTCGTGAAGTCAACATAGCCGGGGCTGTTGAGTTTCTTCCTATAGATGATCCTGCGGTGTGGGCTGAGGCGTTGGCTCGTTTGGCTTGTTGTCGCATATCAACCGCACGAACCAAAAATAGCTCCATTTTTAGTGCCTATGACATCAACGAAGCCGCGTCTTGGCTTTCCGAATACTACGTGAGTGCGCTTGTTGCATCAGGGAGTTGCGTCGGTTCTAGCGGTCGAGAAGTCGTCAAATGATTCGAGTTTTGCATATCGGTTTATCTCATTCTCTTGGAGGGATAGAGACATTTTTGGCGAACATTTCGTCCGTTTTCGATCCTACAGAATTTGAGTTCGACTATGTTGCTTATGGTCCCGCTCCAGCTTTACAAGATACATTCGAGGCGGCCGGATCTCATATTTATATTCTTGGGAATAGGCGCAACCCTTTTCGGTATGCGAACGAATTATATGCTTTTATGTCGAAAGGGTATGATGTTGTTCATGTGCACAAGAACTCTGCAGTAGACGTTATCCCTTTTATATGCGCTGCGCATAAAGATAATTTGAAAGTGGTGTCTCATTCCCACAACACGCATTCAAACGCTCGGATTTTTGGGCGGATTCTTAATAGCTTTGGGCGTGGTGCTATCTTGGATACCGCTGATGCTCTTTTAGCTTGTTCTAGGGCTGCCGGGGAGTGGCTGTACGGCGAGCATGCGGTTGAAACAGGAAGGGTTCAAGTCATCCCCAACGGCATTGACTTAAAACGTTATCGTTTTGATTCGGCAAAGCGAAAACACATCCGAGAGATGCTGGGTGTTTCCAACCGGCTTTTAATCGGCTGTGTAGGTCGATTCACTGTTCAAAAAAATCAACGATTTCTTGGAGACGTGCTTGAGGAGCTTCTTGCTTTTGGCGTCGATGCCGGGATGCTTTTTCTTGGGGACGGTCCGCTGCGCCAAGATGTTGAGAGGATGTTTACGGAAAAGGGGCTGGGTGAGCGGGCGATCTTTTTGGGTTCTGTTGATAACGTGGCTGATTACCTGCAAGGTGTAGATGCTCTGGTTATGCCATCGCTTTATGAGGGACTCCCAATAGCTCTTATCGAAGCTCAGGCATCCGGTCTTCCGATTATTTCCTCCGAGGCAATTACGAATGAAGTTGTTGCATCTGATCGGTTTAAGCGTCTCCCTGTATCTTTCGGGAGTGAGATTTTGTGGGCGGAGTCGATCCTCTCCTTTGCGAAGTCGTCTAAAATTAGATGTGAACCGCTTAACGAAAGAATTTTGAAATTTAGCTCGAAAGCCGCCGCCGAGGCTGTTGCCTCGGTTTATCGGAAGGTGTGCTCGTAGACATGTCCAAACGTAAGCCAATAAAGACCCCCGGGCTTGCTCAATGGGAGAGGATCTTATTGGGCTACAGCTCTCTGCTTATTTTTTTCGCGTGGGATAGCGGATTCAACATGCAAGTAATGCTGCCCGTCACGCTTTTGCTCTTCTTTGGTTATATCACGAAAACGAACGGGGGATTTGCCGACAGCAAGGCTGTGCGGCTAATGCTTGCTATATTGGGTTCCGCAGCCCTTTCTATGCTTTCATGCTTGGTGCTTAGTCCCGAGGCGATTTCGTCAACAACCATTGTTCGCTTTTTCTATTTTGCGACGATTCTTGTTTATTTCGTTGTCGCCACGGATCGTTCCTATAATCAAACTGATGTGAGGTTCATCATTTCCGGGAACATCGTGTGCGGAGTGATCATTGCGCTCGTGGTTTTGCTTCGTTATGTCGCTGGCGCGACGGGGAAAGTGACAGTTGTGAGCGTCTGGGGAGTTGATATAGAAGAAAATTATACTGCCGCTTTGTTGGCTTTTGATTGCATTTTGGCCATTTTGGCTTTCGTTAGAACGAAGGAAATCCATTTTCGACTTATCTTACTTGTTGCGTTTCTTATTATCGTTTTCGGTATTGCTTATACAGGATCTCGCGCCGCTCTTCTTTCAACTTTCCTCTCTTTGGGCGTGATGCTTTTAGGTCTTGTTTTTGCTTCAGGAGTTGATGGGGTTTTTCTTCGTTTGCCTGCTACTTTGGCTGTGTTAGCGGTGTTGTTGCTCTTTTTGGTTCCAGGGGCGTTGGACAGTTTACCTGCTTGGTATGTCGATAGATTTTTCAATAACAGCTACATTGATGGAAGCAACATCGAGCGCATTCAGCTGTGGTTGAACGGATTGAGCGGTTTTCTCGAGCGGCCTCTCTTTGGTTACGGGATAGGAAATTTCGCTTATTTTACGCGTACGGTTTTTTTCTCAATGCAAGGTTATGGGGTGGTTGTTGCTCATAATACGTACATAGACACGCTGGTCGATCTTGGCTTGGTTGGATTTGCTCTCGTGTTTATTTTTATTTTCAGGAAACTCAATTTTTGTGTTGCCTTGCGATCCTTTGAATTCGTTTCTCTTGCTATTGTTATGGTGGCCACTTCTTTTATTGTTGGTGGGGAGCGTGCATTCTTTTTCTGGAATGCTCTCGTCGTTCTTTCTATGCTTTCACAAGTGAGAAGACCAGAAGAGATTCATGAATCTCTGGACCTTGCAGGACGTGCCAATGGCTAGGAGCTTGTTTTCATACGGCTCGGGAGTTGTCGAGCATGATGAGATGATGGATTTAATAATGCCATCGGGGATGCCTGCCCGCTTCTCCGATGCCCCTCCCGATTCTTGTTCGTCAAGAATAAGTGCGGCTGACATCGCCTATATTTGCCATACGTACTATCATGTGTATGTTGCGGCTTTGAAAGCGCATGCCTTGAGTCAGAAGGCTGATATAATTATTGTGGATACTATTCCTAATGTTTCGGCTCTTTCATCTTCGATTGCGTCATCGGGTATTTTTCAATCTGTCGGAGTTGTTGCTCGTGGTTTTAGCTGTACGGGGCAGAAGTCTTATCTCCTCGGGACCGTTTGGGCAAAAACGCACAAAAAGATTTTGCATGATCGATATGGTCTTTTGAGAAAATATGACCATATTTGCATGTTCAATGACATTACTGAAATGGGAGCTTTGCTAGCTGCGTTAAAGGTTCATTACCACCTTTTGGAAGATGGTCTTGATTGCTATAGCGTCTTCGATCAAAACGTGCCTCGGAGACATCCGTTTATTAAAAAGCTTCTTTGGCGTACGATCGGGCTACCTTATGCTCTCGCATCGTCTTCTTATTGCAAACTCGTGGAAGTCAATTCCATGCAAGACGTTCATACGTTTTTTAGTGCGCCTGTGATAGAGGTTCCAAGGCGACCTCTGATAGAAGGAGATGAAGGGTGGCCAAAACTCGTCTTAAGTGTGTTCAACTGCCCCGATCTCAAACATTCAGAAGGAGGGGTTCTGATTTTGACAACCTCTACTCTCGATCCATCTGATTTTGGACCATACGAATCGGCGGTTGAGGTTATTGAGCGGGTTGTAGATTTGTTTGCCGATGAGTCTTGCTATATAAAGCCCCATCCATTTGATGTAGTTGATTACGGAGTTTTGTCTTCAAAGGCGACTGTGCTCAATAAGGATTTTCCTATCGAAGTACTTGAGTTTATTGAAGGAATGCGTTTCGATACCGTTGTTGGATTTGGTTCGACATCTCTGGCGGGTATCCGTTTTGCTGATAAGAGGTATTCGTGCGGTCTCATGGATGGGGTCGATGGGGTCGAGCACCTTTCCATAGAGGATCGGAATGTTTGCATCTAAGACCTTAACCGCCTTTGCATGGTCCTTCCTAGAGCAGGGGGGAGCGAAGGCTGTGCAGCTTGTCGTGCAAATTGTTCTTGCCCGGTTGCTTGCCCCCGAGACGTTTGGGGTGCTCGCCATTCTGCTTGTGGTGGTCAGCGTGGCAGACGCCGTGGCCCAGAGCGGTTTGGGGATGGCGCTCATACAGCGTACGAATTCCACCAACGAAGACTACTCCACAGGGTTTTGGCTGAGCCTCGCCATCGCCGTTGCACTTTACGCCGCTTTGTTTCTTGTTGCTCCGGCATTTGCAGCATTCTACAGGATGTCTGAGCTGGAGGGCCTTCTGCGCGTTCTCTCTTTGGTCGTGATACTGAACTCCGTCAGCTCCATCCAGCGTTCCTACTTGCAGCGTTCTATGGATTTCAAAGGACTGTTCAAAGCAAATCTGGTCGCTATGCTGGTGTCGGGAATTCTCGGTATTTTTGCGGCTTTGGCGGGATGGGGCGTGTGGGCGCTCATCGTGCAAACAGTATTTCAAGGCGCTTGTGCCTGCGCGGTCATGCTTGTGGTCGTGCCCTGGAAGCCTTCCTTTTCGTTTGATCCTCATGTGGCAAAAGAGCTTTTCTCCTATGGTTGGAAGGTGTGCGTGACGGGAATTCTTAACGTGCTGTATTCGGGGGTTTCCGAACTGGCGATTGGGAAAACATGCCCTGCTTCCGATCTGGGGTATTACAGTCAGGGCAGAAAGTGGCCCAATGCCGCGATAGGCATAGCCACCAACGCACTGCAGAACGTGTTTTTTCCGGCATTCTCTTCACTCAAGGATGGTGAAGATGCATCATTCATCGCCGCTGTTCGGCGCTCGCTCGTGTCGGGGTCGTTTGTGACGGTTCCCTTTGCTTTGTTTTTTGCAGCAGCGGCTGACCCGGCTGTGACTCTTCTTTTGGGGGACGCATGGCTACCGTGCGTTCCCGTGTTTCAAATGCTATGCATCTCGGGGAGCATGACTCTTCTGCAGGTGGTGAACCTGCGAGCATACATGGCCCTCGGTGACAGCGGGTTGTATTTGAAATTGCAGATCATAAAGGTAGTTGTTGGCGGTGTGGCAATTGCGGCAGCGGCAGTAGCTTCGCGGAACATTTATGTTGTATCGTTTGCAACTATGGTTATCGGTATTTTGTCCGTGTTGTTGGTGGACCTGCATCCTGCGGCACGCGTGGTTGGTTATGCGCGCTCTCGGCAACTGCTCGACTTGGCGCCGGTGTATATTCTTGCGGCTGCCGCTGCCGCTGCTGCTTGGGCCGTGTTTTTCATCGGTCTAAGTGGATTTATCCTGCTTGTTGTTCAGGCGGTGGTGTTCTTGCTGGTGTACGCAGGCGGGGCAAGGCTGTTCCGGCTTGCTGGGGCGGCCGATCTTGCGTGCATAGCTGAGAAACTTGCTTTTCGCAAGAGGACGTAAGTAGATGTTCGGCGTTCCGCCAATTGGGCGTTTGCCAAATGCAGCCCTTTAGATAGATCCTTCCGGCGCTTATAGCGCTGCGGAATGTTTGCACTTTGAAAACCCCATAGAGAGAAGGAGAGACCATGCTTGATGGCAAGACCGTGCTCGTGACCGGCGGCACCGGCTCGTTCGGGAACGAGTTCGTCCGCTACGTGCTGGAGAGCCACGAACCGAAAAAGGTCATCGTGTACTCGCGCGACGAGTACAAGCAGTTCGTGATGCGCAACCGCTTCGAGGAGCTGGGCCGCGAGGCGGGGAGGGACTACGCCTCGCGCCTGCGCTTCTTCATCGGCGACGTGCGCGACGAGGCGCGGCTGAGGCGCGCGTGCGACGGGGTGGACTACGTCGTGCACGCCGCCGCCCTCAAGCAGGTGCCCGCCTGCGAGTACAACCCCATCGAGGCCATCAGGACCAACATCGACGGGGCCGTGAGCGTCATCAACGCGGCGCTCGACACGGGGGTGGAGCGCGTGGTGGCGCTGTCCACCGACAAGGCCGTCAACCCGGTGAACCTCTACGGCGGCACCAAGCTCGTCTCCGACAAGCTGTTCGTGGCGGCCAACGCCTACCGCGGCGCGTCGGGCACCACGTTCTCGGTGGTGCGCTACGGCAACGTGGCCGGCTCGCGCGGCTCGGTCATCCCGTTCTTCCACAAGCTCATCGAGGGCGGCGCGACCGAGCTGCCCATCACGGACATGCGCATGACGCGCTTCTGGATCTCGCTCGGCGAGGGCGTGCAGCTCGTCGTCAAGGCGCTCGCCGAGGCCAAGGGCGGCGAGACGTTCATCTCCAAGATCCCCTCGTTCAAGGTGACCGATTTGGCGACCGCCATGGCGCCCGGCGCCAGGCAGGTGGAGGTGGGCATCCGCGAGGGCGAGAAGCTGCACGAGTGCATGGTGCCCGCCGCCGACAGCCTCACCACCTACGAGTACGAGGGCCACTACGTCGTCTACCCCCACATGGAGTGGTGCGACCTCGGGAAGGCGGTGGCCCCGGGCGGCAGGAAGGTGGAGCCCGGGTTCGTCTACGACTCGGGCACGAACGCCGAGTGGCTCTCCGTCGAGCAGCTGCGCGATCTGGTGTCGGGCATGGAGATCAAGTACTAGGAGGTCGGGCGTGGAGAGGCTTGCGATAGACGGGGGAACTCCGGTCCGCGACGGTGTTCTGGGGTACGGGCGCCAAGACGTGAGCGAAGGCGACATCCAGGCGGTCGTTGACACGCTTCGCAGCGACTTCCTCACCTGCGGTCCCGCCACCGAGAGGTTCGAGAGCGCCATCAAGGACGCCGTGGGGGCCGGCTACGTCACGGCGGTCGCCAACGGGACGGCGGCGCTGCACGTGGCCTGCCTCGCCGCGGGCGTCGGTCCCGGGGACGAGGTCGTGGTCAGTCCCGTCACCTTCGCCGCGTCGGCCAACTGCGTGCTCTATTGTGGCGGCACTCCGGTGTTCGCCGACATCGATCCGCTCACGTGGAACGTGTCTCCGGAATCCATCCGCGAGAAGGTGACCGGGCGCACCAAGGCGGTCGTGGCGGTGGATTTCGGCGGCGTGCCCGTCGATCATGATGCGATCCGCGCCGTATGCGATGAGTTCGGGCTTGCGTTCATAGAGGACGCCGCCCACGCCGTCGGCACGTCGCGCGCGGGGCGGCCCGTCGGCTCCATTGCGGACCTCACCTGCTTCAGCTTCCATCCGGTCAAAACGGTCACGACGGGCGAAGGGGGCGCGGTCTGCACGAACGACCCCGGGCTGGCGGCGCGCGTCGCGCTGTTCGCCAAGCACGGCATCACGCGGGACCGCTCTCTCATGCGCGAGTCCGACGAGGGCGGCTGGCACTACGAGCAGCTCGAATTGGGATACAACTACCGCATCAGCGACATCGAGGCGGCGCTCGGCGCGTCCCAGATGGCGCGGCTCCCCGAGTTCACCCGCCGACGTCAGGAGATCGTGGCGCACTACAACAAGGAGTTCGCGGGCATTCCCGAAGTGTCGTTTCAAAAGGACGAGTCTCCGGAGGAGACGACGCGGCACTTGTACTGCCTGCGCTTTGACCTAGAGGCTTTGGGCACAACGCGGCGCTTCGTCTACGACGCGCTGCGGGCGGAGGGCATCGGCGTGAACGTCCACTACCTCCCGGTGTACCGGCTGCCCTACTACGCCGACCTCGGCTACGACCCGGCCTGCTGCCCGGAGGCGAACCGCTACTACGAGGAGGCGGTCACCTTGCCGCTTCACTGCCGCATGTCCGACAGCGACGCGGAGGATGTGGTGCGTGCGGTGCGCAAGGTGGTGAAGGCATGTCGCACAAGAAAAGAGGCAGCACTGTGAGAAAGAGCCGGGCCTTGTGCGTGATTCCGGCACGTGGCGGGTCCAAGCGCATCCCACGCAAGAACGTGCGCGATTTCTGCGGTAAGCCCATCATCGCCTACTCCATTGAGGCAGCGATGGAAAGCAAACTGTTCGACGAGGTGATGGTGTCCACCGACGACGAGGAGATTGCCGAGGTCGCGCGAGCGCACGGCGCGAGCGTGCCGTTCATGCGCAGCGCGAAGACGAGCGACGACTTTGCAACGACAGCCGATGTCCTAGAAGAAGTGCTTACTGAGTACAAGGCGCGTGGGCGTTCGTTCGATGCGCTTTGTTGCCTGTACGCCACAGCTCCGTTTGTGACACCAGCCCGTATTGTCGAGGCGTTCGCTTTGCTTGATACGGGTGTTGATTCTGTTATTTCGGCAGTTCGGTTTTCTTTCCCGCCTCAGCGGGCGTTTCGCGTGGAGGACGGTCAGGTTGCATGGTGGATGCCCAAACATGCACTAACGCGCAGTCAAGACCTCGAACCTCTCTACCATGACGCAGGACAGCTTTATCTGGCTCGCACTGAAGCGTTTCGACGCGAGCATGCTCTTGTATGCGGAGTATCGCGATTGCTTGTTCTTCCAGATGCCGAAGTGCAAGATATCGATACTCTGCAGGATTGGAAGATAGCTGAGGATAAGTTCAGAAATCTGAAAGGTTTGAACGAATGAAGCGAATGTCGGAGAAGTTGGCGAGCGGCGGTGTGTACTGTATCGCCGAGATGAGCGCCAACCACGGAGGCAGTCTAGAGACGGCCCTTGAGATTGTCGAGGCGGCCGCAAAGTCGGGGGCGGACTGCCTCAAGGTTCAGACCTACACTGCCGACACACTCACGCTCGACTGCGATAACGAGTGGTTCCGGGTGAAGGGTGGGTTGTGGGATGGGCGCACCCTGTACGATCTTTATAGTGAGGGGTCGTTTCCGTGGGAGTGGCACAAGCCTGTCATGAGGTGCTGCGAGGAACTCGGGATGGACTTTCTCTCCACCCCCTTCGACGAGACGGCGGTAGATTTCCTCTGCGATTTGGGTATCGGCGCGTTCAAGATAGCATCGTTTGAGTTGGTAGATACTCCGCTCATCGAATACGCCGCCTCTAAAGGAAAGCCGCTCATCGTTTCTACCGGCATGGGAACGGAAGAAGAGATAGCGGAAGCGATGGCTGCTGCGCGTCGGGGCGGATGCGATGACATCACGCTCCTGCGTTGCTGCAGCGAGTATCCAGCGAACTTTTCTGACATGAACCTCGCAAGCATTCCGAGGATGGCTGAAATATTCGGGTGTCGCGTCGGGTTCTCTGACCACTCGATGGGGCACACCGCCGACGTGGCGGCGGTGACGCTCGGTGCTCGCGTGATAGAGAAGCACTTCTGCCTCTCCCGTGAGATGGAGACAGTGGACTCCGCTTTCTCCATGGAACCCGCTGAGTTCGCCGCCATGGTGGAGGCCGTGGGCGATGCCGCATCTGCCCTAGGTTCGCCTTCCTTCGGACCGTCGGGTGATGAAAAGGATAGCACGGTATTCCGGCGCTCGATTTTCGCTTGCAAAGATATCGCTAAGGGAGAGGTTTTCACCAAAGATAACATTCGCATCGTGCGCCCGGGATATGGGGCAAAACCGAAGCACTACAATGACGTTCTTGGGGCCGTCGCCGACCGCGCGTATGGATTTGGCGATCCGATCATGTATAGGGGCGACGATGAATAAAGACGTTTCGTACCGATCCGCCCGTTTGCTTTTGCGAGGCATCAGGCGCGAAGATGCTGCGAAAATCGTCCATTGGCGCAGCGATCCGGACAACTACCGTACTTTCTTCGATGCACGCCCCATTACGATGGAGGAGCATCTGACCTGGTTCGAGCGCTATCTCGTCGATGACGCCCGCTACGACTTCATGATTTTCAACGAGGACGGGCAGCCGATTGGCACCGCAGGTCTCTCGTCCATCACCGATGATTCGTGCGAAGTGTCGTATATGATCGGAGAGAAGGCCGAGCGGGGCAAGGGATATGCGACCGAAGCGGTTCGTCTGCTGACGGACGTTGCACTGCGTGAGCTTGGCGTGAAGCGCGTTGTCGCTCGGGTTCGCCCGGAAAACGAGGCGTCGGCCCGTGTTGTCATAGGGGGGGGGTACGTTGAGTCAGAGCGTATCTTCACCTTCGAGGCGTCCGGTGATTTTCCTCTCGAACAACGACAACACCGAGCCTTTGGTGGCCTGGCTGAAGCAGGTCGGGGAGCGGGTCATTGAGATTTCGGACCCGCTGGATGTTGAGACCGTAGAGGAGGCTGATCCTGCGTTAGTGCTGAGCTTTAACTATCGTCATATTGTGCGACGAGATGTTATCGACGCAGTCCGAGGAAGAATAATCAATGTCCACTGTTCGCTCTTGCCATGGAACCGGGGCGCAAGCCCGAATTTCTTCAGTTTTTATGACAATACGCCTAAAGGTGTTTCGGTGCATGAACTGACTGAAAAGTTGGACCAAGGACGCATTCTGCTGCAGCGGGAAGTCCACATGAGTGACATCGAGACATTTTCTTCGTCATATGCAAAACTTATTGCAACGGCAATTGATCTGGTTAAAGTAAATTGGAAAGACTTGAGAGACGGGATTTGTTTGCCGTATCCGCAAAAAGGCGAAGGAAGCTATCATACGGTTGCCGAGATGCAAGCGCTACGCGAGAAGTATCCCTTTGCATGGTCGGACAGGATTGACGTGTGGAAGGAGCGGTACGGTCTTGAGTAGCCGATGCGCCGCAAGAAGCATAGTTGTTCGACTTGATGCCAACTCAAAGATTGGATCGGGTCATGCAATGCGGTGCCTGTCCGTCGTCGCCGAGATGGAGGCGCTCGGGGCAGAAGTTGTGTTCGCCGTGTCAGATGACGAGTCGGCTGAGTTTGTTGAGGCACGAGGGGGTATGGTGCATGTGCTCGGCGGCGCGTGGAGCGAGCTAGGTGATGAGGATGCAATAGCGCTCGCACGTTTTTGTCACGAGCGCGACGCGGTAGCGCTACTGGTGGATACCTATGCGGCAACTCTCCAATTTTTCGAGCAGTTGAGAGAACGGCTGGACGAGGCAATACGCGTTGCTTATATTGATGATCTGTATGCATTCGATACGGGCAGACAGAACTACCCGCTAAAACTTGATGTTGATGCGGTGGTTAATTATGGGTTCGGTGCTTCTAGGGAAGTTTATCGTGCGGTGTATGAGTCATCGGTTGATCTTCTCATAGGGCCGTCTTTTGCTCCTGTAAGACCGTCGTTTAAGGTCATAGCCCGAAATCGAACAGGGGCGTTTCAGCGTGTTTTAGTGACTGCTGGATCGACCAATCCATATCAGGCGCTCGAGCGAATGGTTGAGGGGGTTCTGGCAGTGCTGCCCGATGCTTGCATTGATGTTGTGCAAGGGCCGCTTGCTGATTTTGATCTGCCAGGATTGAGCATCGACCAGGTGCACATACGCAAGGGTGTGCGCGATTTGGCCCCGCTTATGCAGCGGGCAGACCTTGCGGTGTCAGCAGCAGGTTCGACGCTGTACGAGCTTGCATGCGCTGGTGTACCTACGCTTGCTTGTCCGATTGTTGAAAATCAAATACCAAATGCTGTCGGGTATGGTTGCAGTGGCGCGGGGCGTGCGCTGACCACTTTGTCTTGGGGGTCGAAAGATGTTGCCGATCGTCTTTCTGCTCTCCTTGCCGAGCCTGACTTTGCGCATATGCCTCATATGGGTAGAAAATTGGTTGATGGCCAGGGAGCTTCCCGTATTGCAAATTATTTGCTTGGATGTGCGCCTATTGGAAGGAAAGTCGATTGACTTGCGTGCGTCACGCGGAAATCCGAAAGGCCTCATTCGCATTCGAGGGAGCCGATCTGGTAGATTGTTCCCCCACAAAAGCGTAAAACTCTACAAAGGTGCTGCTTGCTGTCGCATACACCCGGCGTGACTACCATGTAGCATGAGTTCCAATTTCATTCCAGGCGCGACAAGCAGGACGCAACTCAATCAATCTGCCACGCATTGTCTGCATAGGCTTCCGTGCGCTACTCGACTTTGCGCGGCTTAACAAAACTCTTACGGGGTGACAACTCCTGTCCCAGGACGGTTCTAGTCAAAATATTAGCCAAGTCGCTGATGAGAATGTGGGGCTTAGCCTTCACGGCCTGTGGAGATCAACTCTCATCGAACCCTGTCGTAGTGTGTCCACATCCTGAGGACCTTCACCGTTCCCGCGTATTCCGTGCTATCTTTAACGACAGGTCCAGGAATCACTTCATAAACAAGTCGATGCTGGATGTTGATGCGTCGGGAATACATGCCTTGCAAACTGCCTACAAGAGCTTCGTAGGCAGGTGGTGTGTTGAAAGGATCCTGTCGTATCGCATCTAAAAGGGCTTTGGCTTTTCCATCAAGGCCTGCGGATTTAAGTAACTTCGCATCTTTGGCAGCACGTTTGGTGAATACAATAAGCCACACATCTACCACTCCAGATCAGATTCAAGGACACACTCATCAAGAGCTTCGGCATGTCCTTCAGCCAGTGTTTCTGCGAAACCAGGAATGCTCATGAGGTGCAAAGTCTCCTCAATAGCTGCCCACTCATCTTCCCCCACAAGCACAGCGCTTTTACCACGGTTGTTGGTGATGACAACAGGTTTACAGTCTGCATTGACTGTAGCAATGATGTTGTACAAGTCTTTCCGTAGGGCGGTTGCACTGATGGCAGTCATGGTGGTGGTTTCCTTTTCATCTCACTGGCATTACTGATGCTAGCGTACGTAAAAGCGTTCGTCAAATGAAAATCGATAATTCATAATCCCAGGACAGCCGGGCGCTGGCTTGTGCCCCGCGGCTTTGTATGGGGAACTGAAGTCCTTTTCGCAAGTTGTAAGAGCGCACTCCTCGAACAAGCACAGAAGCGCTTCGAAGTCCTCTTCGCTTACCCTCTCGGGTCTAAGCGCTCGTCTTATAAGGCTTCGCTCCTGCACAGACAGCATCCGCCTACTTGGCGTCATCCCGTCTTCCATGGCATTGCTCCAATCTGCTAAGACGACGGGTCGCCATAGGGTTGGAAGGGGAGGCGTCGTCTCTCCTTCCAACCTGCCTTTATCCCGGCGTGTGGGCATACCCGCCGCCTTAGCATCAAGGACAGGTCACACGCCGGATGAGGCAAGTATCACCCCTCGCGTCACCCAACTTTCTGATCAGAGGGAGAGCGTGTTTGCCAAATTGCCGAAAACATGGGGGAAGCGGCCTAAATGGCTGAAATGGAAGAAATCCCCCAACTTTTTTAGAGAGAGCCGCGCTGTCTTCGCGCCGCTCAGTTTGATCTCGATGGCCCCCATTGCCCGTCGCGTAATTCGATGATGATATCGATCTCCAGTCCGTCCACATCGCGATAGTGGCGAAGGAAAGCAGGGTCAGTTCCCGGCATTGCCGAGGCGTGCGCATTGAGGCCCCTCGAGCAAGGTTCTTCGAAGAGCTGACCGAAAGCTTGCATGCCCAGATCCAGTGTTCGAAAAATCCACAATGTGCCCGCTGCTGGTTTGGTGCTCTCCGGGTGCAATCAAGTCAACGCCACTCCTGCGGAGGACGCGGAAGTCGGGGCCGGGATCCCCGTGATTATCGTGGGACCCCGGCCCCGGTGCTTCTCTAGAGCATAATCTCCATTGTGTGGGCGTTCGGGGCCAAAAGGTTCCACGCGTTCCGAAAATCCTCGCCGCTTCTCCATGTCGTTCCGTCTTTTAGCGCACAGCTGCATCTCTAACACGCGTCTCTGTTGTCTGAATGCGCGAAATTTTCCTGAGTTGGTCAAAAGTTGGGGAAGTCGGGGGATTTTCGAGGCGCAAAACAAGCGAGTCGGCGAAGAGATTGAAGAAAGGCCAGGTCACAAGTTCTCGTTTCAACCAAACTGGTCTTTGAGCGGGATCCAATCCCCCGATTTCTAGGAATTTTGACCAACTCAGGAAAATTTTCGCGCATCTGCCAACGGACGGAGGGCGAAAACGACTCAGAAGGTGGTGCGGCGCTTTCAAAGTGGGTGCGGCGTCTTCAAGATGGTGCAGCGCCTCCAAAGTGGGTGCGGCGTCTTTAAAGTGGTGCAGCACCTCCAAAGTGACGCAGCGCCTTCGCCGGACTCTTGTGAGTGGCGTCTTCCGCCATGGTCAATCCGTGGCCGCGCTGTGGTATCCTCTCTCCGAAGGTAAAAACACGACCCCGTTGGGTAGTCGGGGTGCGGCGCGGTTTGGCGCGCTGTCAGTAACCTGCCTCCTTGGTTGTCCCTCCTTCATGGCGGAAAGCACATAAAGGAGGATGCGATGAGCCTGTGCAAACTCACCGTTTGCTTCGAGGAGCCGTTCTGGGTTGGTCTTATCGAAGTGGAGGATAGCGGTGCCTACGGTGTGGCTCGGCATGTCTTTGGGACGGAGCCTACCACTCCCGAAGTATTCCGTTTTATCTGCGATCATTGGAACGATCTCCGGTTCACGCATGATGTGCAGGTTGACGTTGGGCAGTCCAAACGAGTGAACCCGAAGCGGTTGCGACGCATGATCGAAAAAGAGCTGCAAGAAAATTCCCGCAAGGGCACAAAGGCCCAGCAAGCGCTTGCCGAACAGCGCGAACTTGCGAAAGAAAAGAGCGCTATCGCGCGTCGTCGGCGCAAGGAGGATTGCCGGCAAGAACGGTTCGCCAAAAAAGCCGCGAAACGCAAGCAGAAGCATCGCGGCCACTAGGCGCCAAAGGTCCCGCGCCCCTCGGCACTCCCCTCGGCGCGTTTTCGGCACATTGGGGAGCGGCTGGCCCCCTTACGCCTCCGGCTTTTTCGCCACATGCACAGCGGCGATGCCCCCGGTGTAGTTCTTCCAGGTCACGTCCTCAAACCCAACGCTGCGCATCAGGTCGGCCAAACCTTGCTGATTGGGGAACGCCTTGATGGAGCGCGCCAGGTACACGAACCCCTCGCGGTCGCCGGTGATGAGGCCGCCCCAAAACGGGATGAGGTGCTTGAGGTAGAAGCTGTAAAGCGCCCGCCACACGCGGTTCGGCGGCGTGGAGAACTCCAGGCACACGAGCGCGCCTCCCGGCTTTAGCACGCGCAGCATCTCGGACAGCGCGCGCGGCCGGTCGGGCATGTTGCGAATGCCGTAGGCCATGGTCACCGCGTCGTAGCTGGCGTCGGGATAGGGGATGTCCTGCGCGTCCACCACCTCGAAGTCAACCGAAACGCCCTCTGCCGCGCCGTCGGCGTAGTGGGTGCGCGCCACCTCGAGCATCTCTGGCACGAGGTCGGTGCACTGGATGTGGGCGGGCCGTTTCGCACGCGCCACGGAAAACGTCACGTCGCCCGTGCCGCCGGCGATGTCCAGCACGTCCGCGTCCGCGCCGATGGGCGCTTGGCGCATCATGCCGGCGAGCCATTGCCGGTACGCGCCGAAGCTCGACACGGCGTTGAAGCGCTCGTACTTCTTGGCGATGCGCGAGAAGATGTCCTTCACGCGCTCGGTCGAAACGTCGGCGGGCGCCTCTTTTCCGGTCGCGGTGTCTATGCTCACAGGCGATGCTCCATGGGTCGAAAACGAATGGGGGCTGTAACTTTATCATACAGAAAAGGAACCAGCCTCGAACAGGCTCCTTTTTTGCGCGGGCGGGGCGTATAATCTCCCGAGTCTTGACTGACGAGCAACGCAAAGGAGCATCTTTGGAGAACGAGCGCATCCATCCCGCGACATCCCGGCCGGCAACGCCCGCATCCGCGCCGCAAGCGCCCCCTGAGGCCTCGGACGACCCCGTGTTCGCCGCCGAGCAGCGCCACCTGGCCGAGGTCTACGCCAAGCTCCAGACTATGGCGCGCGATCTGGCGGCCAAGCTGGAGCAGAACAGCCGCGATGCCGCCGCCGACAAGCTGGCCATGTGCGACGAGCTGTCGGTGAACCTGGCCAGCTATGCCGACGCCATGGAAACCTACGCCGACTTCGCTGCGGTCAACCGCGTGATCGACGCGTACAACATCTCCCAGAGCGTGGACGCCGAGAAGCTGGCCAGCATCGGCCTTCTGCTCGAGCAGCCCTACTTCGCCAAGATCGTCCTCCAGCTTTCCTCCGGCAACGAGCCGAAAGAGCTCTACCTTGGCGTGGCCGGCGTCTCGGACGACGCGTGCCGTCGCCTGGTGGTGGACTGGCGCTCGCCGGTGGCCGAGGTGTACTACAACCAAGACCTAGGCCCCACGTCCTATCGGGCCAACGGACGCACCATCCACGCGGACCTCAAGCTGCGCCGTCAGTTCGACGTGCGTCGCAACGTGCTGAACGCTTACTTCGACACCAGCGTGGCCATCCAGGATTCCCTGCTTTTAGCCTCGCTCTCCAAGCGCCGCAGCGCACGGATGCGCGACATCACCGCCACCATCCAAAAAGAGCAGAACCAGGTCATACGTCACGAAGACGTCCCGGCTCTGCTGGTGAACGGCATCGCGGGAAGCGGCAAGACCTCCGTGCTCATGCAGCGCATCGCCTACCTGTTCTACCAGCGCCGCGACGATTTGGATCCCAGCCAGGTGTTCCTCATCACGCCGAACTCCGTGTTCAAACACTACGTGGCGAGCGTGCTGCCCGACTTGGGCGAGCGCAACCCCGAAACCCTCACCTGGGCCGATTTCCTGGAGCGCCTCATGCCCCTCGACCGCACGGGCGGCTCCGCCGACGTGCCGCTTGCCCGCCTGGATCGCATAGACGAAGCGTGCGAAGGGCTTGCGCTCGAACAGCACGACTTCAAGGATGTGCGCGCCGGCGGCGACCGGCTGCTTTCCGTGGCGCAGATCACGCAGGTGGCCGGCAAGTTCGCGGGCACTCCCGTCGGCCCGCGCCTGATCACGCTTATGCGCGAGGAGCTGCTCAAGCGACTTGACGCCCGATGCAAGCAGATCGCGGGGACGGACGCGGTGCTCGACGAGCTATCGGCCATGACCCCCGACGAGCAGCTGGCGCGCTTCCATGAGACGTTCGACCCCAGCGACGAGGACGACGTGCGGCAACGGGCCCAGCAGTTCGTCGCGGAGCGCTACGCCGGGGCGCGCGAAGCCGTGGAAAACGACGACTGGCTGCGCATCGACCGCATAGGCATGCGGCTGCTTGGCGCGGAGAACCTGCTGCCGGTGGAATGGCTCTACGTGAAGATGGCGCTCACGGGGCTGGGCAACCCGGACGCGAAGTACGTGATGATAGACGAGGTGCAGGACTACACGACGGCCCAATTGGCCGTGCTGGCGCGCTATTTCCGCCGCGCGCGTTTCCTGCTCCTGGGGGACGAGAACCAGGCCATCAACCCGGGCACAGCTTCGTTTTCCGAGGTGCGGAAGCTGTTCGTGCAGGTGCGTGGCGCGTGCTCGGAGTGCCGCCTCATGACCAGCTACCGTTCCGCGCCCGAGATCACAGCGCTGTTCTCCGGCTTGCTCCCGGCCGACGAGCGCGGTCGTGTTTCGTCCATCCAGCGCGACGACGAGCCGCCGAGCATCGTGATCTGCAACGATGAGGAGCGTTGGGAGGCCGAACTGCGCCGTGCCGTGCGCGCCGCCGCCGAAGAGGACGGTCTGTCGGCGGTGATCGCCCCCGACGGCTATGCGGTGAGGCTGCTGCGCAAGCGGCTGGGCAGGGACGCTCCCGAGGTGGTGGACGCGCACGCCACGCTGCCCGCGCAGGGCGTGGTGCTCACGTCGCTCAAGCTGGCGAAGGGGCTGGAGTTCGACCACGTCATCGTGCCCGATGCAAGCGAGCGCGTCTTTCCCGCAGACGATCTGTCGCGCCGCCGGCTCTACACCACCGCTTCGCGCGCCACCCGCCGCCTCACCATGCTCTCGCGCGGCCCTGTGACCCCTCTGCTTCCGTAGCGTCTGACAGCTGTCGCACGGAGGCGCGCATCCTGTTTTGCGCCGGCTCGGTTGTCGCCTTGAACGCGAGGCGCGCCTCGGGGCGGCAACCGGTGTGCCGGAATGCTGATCGCGGCGCAGATCGCCAGCTTAAAGCTCGTGCGCGATCTCGCAGGTCTTTCGCAGATGGTCGGCCAGGTAGGGAACGGCGAACCGAACCGACCCCCGCCTGGATGCAACCACGATGCCGCTGTCGATGAGGCGCTTGCGGTATTTCTGGGCGTAGTCGCCCGTGACCCCCATGCGCTCCGCCACGTCTGCCATGCGGCTTTCGGCCTCGTCATGCGCCATGGCGGTCAGGAACAGTACGTCTTTGTCGGAAAGGGCGGCAAGCGTGGTGCCGCATACGTCGTTCTCGAAGCTCTCCTGCGCGCTTTCCAGAGCGGCCTGCGCCGTTTGCTCGCTCACGGAGCCGTCGTCCTCCGCGTACAGGACCATGCTGTGCCCCACCAATTGCAGCAGGTACGGGGATCCTTCGGTTGCCCGAGTCGCCCGTTTTCTGATGTCTGCGGAAACGGCGAGGCCAAGCTTTTTGAAGGAGCGGAGGAAGAACGCGTCCACGTCCGGCAAGGCAAGAGGTCCAAGCGTCACCTTGTTCGCGCGGTTCAGAAACGTCAGGACGTGGTCGTTCAGCGTGGCCGCGACGGCGGCGGGCAGCCCGGCCATGACCAGGGCAATGTTGGCTCCTTGTCCAACGAGCTCCTGATAGGCGGCCACAAGCTGTCTGATCTGCGGGTCGTTTCCCTGGATCTCGTCAACCAGCACGAGGACGCCCTTGCCCTGCTCCGCCAACTGCTCGCACAGGCGGGAGAGCTTGTAGTGGAAGCTCTTCGATTCCTCGGCGTTGCGGCTGAACTGCAATCCCGCCGAAAAGCCCAGGGCTCCCACGCTGCCACCCGAAAGGCGCACGGAGCGCTCTTTGACGAAGCGCTCCCCGTCGTCTTGGACTTTCTCTAATAACCTTGTCCTTTCCTTTTTTTCCTATTCTTTCCTTTTTTTCCTTTCTGTCAAGGGAGGCGCGCGATTGCGGGGCGGTGCTTGCACCCGCACCCCTCCTGCGCGCCCCTCTGTGCGTTTGCGGGAGAGCGCGCGCCAGACCACTCGGGGAATGCTATGATGCTCCGTACACCAAACGCATGGATCACGGGAGATCACGGGAGAAAGGGCGGGGTAGCTATGCTCTTGTGCGCACAGTACGTTCTTCCCATCACGTCCGAGCCGCTGCAGCATGGCGCGGTGCTCGTTCGCGACGGCGCCATTCGCGACATCGGCACGACCGACATGCTCAAGCTGCGCTATCCCGACGAGGAAGTCGTCGACTTCGGCATAGCGGCCATCATGCCCGGCCTCATCGACCTCCACACCCACCTCGAGAACGCGGTCATGCGCGGCATCGTCCACGACGTCCCCTACACCACGTGGATCATGTCCATCATGGAGAAAAGCGCGAAGATGGACGTGGGAGATTGGTACGACTCGGCCATCCTGGGCGGTTTGGAGGCTCTTTCGAGCGGCATAACCACGGTGGCCGACATCACCGCCACCGGAGCGGCCTGCACGGCCACGCAGAAGCTGGGCATGCGCGGGGTCATCTACCGCGAGGTGGGCTCCATGGACAAGCGCCGCGTGGACTACGCCATGCGCCTGGCCGAGAACGACATCATGCACTGGCGCGAGGAGGTTGACGGCGACCGCATCACCATCGGCATCGCGCCGGCGGCCATGTACGTGTGCCATCCCTCCGTGTTCGGCAAGGTGTCCGAGTTCGCCCGCCGCGAGAACGTCCCCGTGGCCATGCACATGGCGGGCAACCGCGAGGAGTACAACTTCATCAAGTACGGCTCATCTCCGTTCGCCGTGCACACGATGGACCAGAAACGCGGCTTCGTGGAGATCCCGCCGTGGCTTCCCACAGGAACGACGCCCGTGCGCTACGCGCTGAACTGGGGCGCGTTCGAATCCGACAACGTGCTGGCCATCCATTGCGTGCACGTGGACGACAAGGACATCAAGAAGCTGAGGGAATACGACGTGGCCGTGGCCGTGTGCCCCCGCTGCAACGCGCAGCTGGGCATGGGCGTGGCTCCCATCAACGAGTTCCTCCGCGCCGGCTTGCGCATGGGCTTGGGCACCGACTCGCCCGCCGCCACCGATTCCACCGACCTGCTCATCGACATGCGCATAGGCATGCTGGTCCAGCGCGCGGTGAACGTGGGGACCTTCCTGGATTCGCAGACCATGCTGGAGATGGCCACCATCGGCGCTGCCCGGGCGCTTAAGCTGGACGACAAGATAGGGTCGCTTGAAGTGGGCAAACGCGCCGACATTGTGGCCATCGACCTGTCCGGCTCCCATCAGACGCCCACCACCGAGCCGGTGTCGGCCATCGTGGGCGGCACGAGCGGGGCCGACGTGCTCATGACCATGGTGGACGGCTCCATCCTGTACGAGAAGAACAAGTGGAACGTGGGCGTGGAGGTTGCGAAGAACATCGCCCGCGTCATCGAGATCCGCGGCAAGCTGAGGGCGTAGACCATGACCAAGAAACAGAAGCTCACGGCCAAGCAGAAAAGCGAGCGCATCAAGGCGGCGCAGGAGCGCGAACAGCGCGAGAAGGAGCGTCGCGCGGCGGCCGAGAAAACCAAGAAGGTGTTCACCGTGGTGGTGTGCGTCATCTTGGTGCTGGCGCTGGGCATTCCCACGGTGGCGCTGGCGTTCTTGAACGGCGGCGCGTAGGGCGCGCGGGCTTTCGGGCGGCTTGGGCGCGCGGGCCCTCGGGTGCTTCGAGCGCGCCAACGTCTCGGTAGCATCGGGCGTGCTGGGCGTTTCGGACGTGTCGGGGACGTCGAGCGTGCTGGGCGCTTCGGCGCGATTTTGCCGGTTTTTGCCGTGACGGGCACTCCTTCGGCGCGCACGGGCTTCGTTGTGCTAGTATGATTCGGTGCGCGTTCAGGCGCATATGCAAGAACGGATAGACCGCGCAAAGGGGTTTGCTTTGTTTGGAATCGGTGGATTCGAGCTGTTCCTCATTCTGCTGTTCGGGTTCCTCATCTTCGGGCCCGACAAGCTGCCGGCTATGGCAAAGACGCTGGGGAAGGCCATCAACAAGTTCAGAAGCGCTCAAGAGGAGATGAACAAGGTCATCAAGACCGAGGTGTACGACCCGGACTCCGACGAGCCGTTCAAGAATCCGTTGGAGGCGCTGTCGAAGGTGGCCGACGGAGACAAGAAGGCCGAGAAGACCGAGAGCTTCTCGGAGCGCAAGGCGCGCTACGACAAGGAGCGGGCCGCAAAGCGGGCCGCCGAGGCCGAGAAAGCCGAGAAGGCCCAGGGCGAAGCTGACGAGAAGAAGCCGGTGGCAACCGCGACGGCAACTGCGGCTGCGACGGCGTCCAAGGCCGCCGCCAAGCCGGCCGCGTCGTCCGCCGCCAAGCCCAAGCCGTCTCCCAGCGAGTTGTACGGCACGAAGCCTGCGGCCAAGAAGCCGGCCGCCGCATCGTCCGCGCCCGCTGGCGACAAGCCTGCCGAGAAAAAGCCCGCGGCGACTTCCGCCGCCAAGCCCGCATCCGCGAAGCCTGCGGCCACGGCCGCCAAGCCCGCAGCCGGAAAGAGCGCCGCTGCGGCTCCCAAGCCGGCAGCTGCGAAACCCGCTTCCAGCACGGCCCCCAAGCCTGCGGCGACGTCGACGGCCTCCAAGCCCGCAGCCTCCAAGCCCGCTGCGACGGCTTCCAAGTCGGCACCCTCCAAGCCCGCAGCCGCGAAGTCTGCGGCGAGCAAGCCCGCGGCTTCCAAACCTGCCCCAGCCAAGAAGCCGGCCGCCAAGAAGGCCGCGCCCAAGACCGACGCGGAGAAAGCGGCCGCCCGCTCGGCCGCCGCGAAGAAGGCCGCCGCAACGCGTGCCGCCAACAGGAAGGCCGCCGAGGCCGCCAAGGCCGCGGAAGCCGCCAAATCCACGACCGACGGGAAAGGGGAGTAAGCCATGCCTATCGGACCGGCGCGCATGCCCTTGTTCGACCATCTGGGCGAGCTCCGCATGCGCCTTGTGCGCATCATCGCCTGCCTCGTCGTGGGCGTGATCGTGTTCTACCTGGCCTCGGACACCATCGGCCAGTTCCTGCTGGAACCCATCAAAAACTACATTCCGCAAGACGAGACCGGCGCCGCCACCACGATAGCCTTGGATCCGTTCGAGGGTTTCTCCACCCGGTTCAAGATCTCCATCTGGTCCGCCATCGTCGCCTGCGCCCCGGTCATCCTCTGGCAGATCCTCGCGTTCTTCCTGCCGGCGCTCAAGCCCAACGAGCGCAAGTGGTTCATCCCCACGTTCGCCGCGGCCGTTGCGCTGTTCGTGTTCGGCACGGTGTTCTGCTATCTGATCATCCTCGATCCGGCTTTCCAATGGCTGACGGATCAGGCCGCCGGCTTCGGCACCGTTGCTCCGCGCATGTCCACCTACATCGACACCATCATCAAGTTCG
Organism: Candidatus Rubneribacter avistercoris; assembly: GCA_019115845.1. Taxonomy (GTDB): domain Bacteria; phylum Actinomycetota; class Coriobacteriia; order Coriobacteriales; family Eggerthellaceae; genus Rubneribacter; species Rubneribacter avistercoris. The sequence goes on from DXCU01000061.1 coordinate 36,822, forward strand.
AGCTTGCCTTCGGGTTTGCGTTCGAGCTGCCGTTGGTGGTGTTTTACCTGGTCATCTTCGATGTCATTCCCTACAAGAAGCTGCGTGGCAGCTGGCGGACGGTGTATGTGGCGCTCATGGTCATCTCGGCCATGGCCACGCCGGACGCCTCGCCGGTCACCATGCTGCTCATGTTCGCGGCTTTGATAGCCCTGTACGAGATAAGCCTGCTCATGGCGCGCATCGTTTTGAGCAAGCGCATCAAGAAGCAGACGGAGGATCTTGAGCGCGAAGAGGCGGAGGAGGCCGCAGAGGCGCAGGCCGCCAAGAAAAAGAAGAAGTAGGCGGAAGCGGGGCGCGCCGCATGCGCGGTTGCGCCCGGTTGCCGAGGACGGCCCGTCGCTGGTTGCGGCGGGCCGTTTGCGTATTCCGGGTGACGTTCGCCCTGCGCCGCGCCATCTTAGGCGCGTTCGGTCCGGCCGTTCGGCTACCATGGGTGCGAACGGGAATCGGGTGCGAAGGAGCGGCATGCACGAACTAGGGATCATGACCGGGGTGATGGAGACGGTCGAGGCGTCGGCGCGGCAGGCCGGGGCGACGAGCGTCCTCAAAGTGAGCCTGTCGGTGGGCGAGATGACCGAGGCCATCAAAGACGCGCTGGAGTTCGCGTTCGAGGCCCTGTCGGAGGGCACGCTGTGCGAGGGCGCGGAGCTTGCGATAACCATGGTGCGGCCGAAGAGCCGCTGCTTGGAATGCGGCGCCGAGTTCGAGCACGACCGTTTCCATCTGCTGTGCCCGGAATGCGGCGGCTTCGCCACCGAGCTCATAGCCGGCCGCGAACTGCAAATAGACAGCATCGAAGTGGATATTCCGGATGACGAGGAAGGCGAGGGGTAACCCATGCAGATTGATCTCAAGCAGCCCATCCTGCAGAAAAACGACGAGCTGGCCGCCGAGCTGCGCGCGCGATTCGCCGAGCATCACGTGTTCGTGCTCGACCTTTTGGCCAGCCCCGGGTCGGGCAAGACGTCCACCATCCTGGCCACCATCGACGCGCTGCGCGACGAGTTCAACATCGCCGTCATCGAAGGCGACATCGCCAGCAACGTGGACGCTGAGAAGATCAAGGCCCAGGGCATTGCCGCCGTGCAGATCAACACGGGCGGCGCGTGCCATCTGGAGAGCGCCATGATCAAGCGGGCCGTGGACGCGCTGGATCTGGAGCGGCTCGATCTCATCATCGTGGAGAACGTGGGCAACCTGGTGTGCCCCACGGACTTCGATCTGGGAGAGAACGCCAAGGTGATGATCCTGTCGGTGCCCGAGGGCCATGACAAACCACTCAAGTATCCCGGCGTGTTCCAGGTGGCCGAGGCCGTGGTGCTCAACAAGGTGGACACCATGTCCGTGTTCGACTTCGATCGCGAGGCGTTCGATGCGTCCGTGCGCCAGCTGAACCCGACCGCGCCCATCTTCCCCATCGCCGCCACGAAGGGCGAGGGCGTGGAGGAATGGGCCGAGTGGCTGGCCGAGCGCATCCGGGAGATCCAGTAGCATGCGGGCCGACGAGCGTTACGACGCGTGCGTCCATGCGTTGCGAGGCTTCGTGCGGGAGGCCGGGTTCTCCCAGGTGGTGATCGGGTTGTCGGGGGGCCTCGACTCGTCGGTGACGGCTGCCATGTGCGTTGACGCGCTGGGGGCCGAATGCGTGCACGGCGTGCTGTTGCCGGGGCCGTATTCCAGCGACCACTCGGTGACGGATGCGCAGGATCTGGCCGACAACCTGGGCATCCAGGCACAGACCGTGTCCATACGCGAGCCGTACGAGGCGTTTGCGCGCGCGCTTGCGCCGGCGTGCGGCGGCGAGCTTTCAGGTTTGGCGGCCGAGAACACGCAGGCGCGCTGCCGCATGGTGTGCCTCATGGCGCTGTCGAACGCGCACGGCTGGATGCTGGTGAACACCGGCAACAAAAGCGAGGCCATGATGGGCTACTCCACGCTCTACGGCGACACGGCCGGCGCGTTCGCCCCTATCGGCGGGCTGTACAAGACCGACGTGTACGAGGTGGCCCGCTGGCGCAACGAACAGGCCCGCGCGGAGGGGCAGGTGCCGCCCATTCCCGAGCACGTGCTCGTCAAGCCGCCGAGCGCAGAGCTTTCACCTGGTCAAGAAGACGAGAAGAGCCTGGGGATCGATTACGCCACGCTCGATGCGCTGCTTGTGGCGCACGTGGAGCGCGGTCTGGGCGCCGAGGCGCTGGAGGCGGCCGGCTTTGCCCGCTGCGACGTGGATCGCGTGCTGACCACGGTGCGCGCGACCGCGTTCAAGCGCGCCCTGGAGCCTCCGTTTCCCGACGCGCCGTTCTACGGGTAAGCGCCGCGCGGGCGCGCGCACGCGGCGTTGGCCGACCCCCTCGCGTCGGCGGCGCGTCCGCGTTGCCGGGCTTTGCGTGCGGCAGGGCGTGGCTTTAGGGCGACGCGACGCGAAGGCGCGAACGCCTCAGCGTGGCGAGGGGGCGCTCGGTGCCCAAGGGAGTGCCTTGCGGCGCTTCCCGGGCAGGGGCGTCCTCCTTGCACGCCCCTTTGCGAAGATTGCGTGACGGCAGGGTGCGAGGCCGGCTCGCATGCGTCGCGCGTCCTTATACTCTGGGGCGTGTGCTCGAACATGCCAATGAGGAAAGGAGCCCTGTCGCCATGGAGCGCCGTTCGTTCTTCAAGCTGGCCGGCGTGTCGGCCGCGTCGCTGGCGGCGGGCGGAGCGCTGGGCGCCTGCGCTCTCGATCAGGTGACGGATGCGCTGCCGTCCTCGACGGATGCGAGTGGAACGGAGGCCGAGGCGACGGTGGTCGGCCAGCCGCCCGTCTCGTTTTCGACGTCGGTGGACGTGCTGGTGGTGGGCAGCGGGATCGCCGGCCTCTCCGCCGCGATGGCGCCCGCCGAGGCGGGGCTTTCGGTCATGGTGGCCGAGAAGCTGTCTTTGCTGGGCGGGGAGAGCTATTCTTCGAACGGCATCATGCACGTGGCGGGCAGCAAGCTGCAGCAGGCTGCCGGCATCGCGCAGACCGCGGAGGAGGCGTGGCCCGCGCGCAAAAAGCAGCTCTCCAATGCCGGGGCGAGCGACCTGGAGTTCGCAAAGCGGTTGTACTTGGCGGCCCCAACGTGGATCGACCGGATGGAGGGCGTCTACGGCGCCCAGTTCTGCGATCCGTCCCAGTACGCCCGCGAAGGGGTCAACGACGCCATCCTCCTGCCGAAAAACGGCCTTGGCGACATGGAGAGCGTCATGGTGCCGCTGCGCGACGCCCTTGCGGGCAAGGGGGTCGCGTTCCAGACGGGCTACCGGGCGGTCGCGTTCGTGCTGGATGAGCAGGCTGCGGTTTGCGGCGTGCGTTTCCTTGCGCAGGAGAGCGGTGATGTGATAGATGTGCGGGCGCGGCGCGTGGTTGTGGCCACGGGCGGGTTCGCCAGCAATCAGGCGCTCGTGGACGAGAACGCGCCAACATGGCTGCGCGTCGGCTGCTACACGTACGCCTCTATGGGCGAGGGGCACGAGCTGTGCCGCCGCGCGGGCGGCCAGCTGTCGGGCATGGACTTGGCGCTGCCGCTCATCGGCGATCTGCCGCCGGTTTCGGCGTGGGGGATGTTCGCGCCGACGCTTGTCGTGGACGCGCAAGGGCACCGGTTCGCGCGCGAAGACGACGTGAACGCCGCGGCGGACGCGTGCTTTGGCGACGAGCGCGGCTTTTGGTGGACCGTGTTCGACGAGCGTTTGAGCGAAGGCTCTCAATCGCGCAGCGCGGCGCAGATTGCCAGCAAGAACGCGCGCCGGATGGTGGGCCCGTGCGAGAGCGTGGAGGATCTGGCGGATGCCATAGGGGTTTCCCCGGAGGTGCTGCGGGCCACGTTCGACCGCTACGGGCAGATGGCGGAGGCCGGGAAGGACGACGATTTCGGGCGCGAGGCCAACCTGGAAGCGCTCGAGGCGCCTTACTACGCCGTCAAGCAGCTTCCGGTGCGCTACCGCACGCGTGGCGGCGCGGCAACCGACGAGGATGGGCGCTTGATAGGGACGTCGGGCGCGACCATCCTGAACGTGTGCTGCTGCGGGGCGGTGGCGGCCGACGGCGGCGAGGGGCTGGCGTCGAGCGGGACGTTCGGCATGCTGGTGGGCCAGGCCGTGGTCGACGCGCTCAGCTCGTCCGAAGGGTAGCGCGGAAAGGTCCGCTTGGATGCTCCCGCCGAGCCGGCGCCGTCGCCCCGGAAGGTCCGACCGACGAGCGACCGGGCCTTCCGGGGCGTCCGATGAGGGGGCGTTCGGCTTGGAGCGCGATGGACACTGGGCTTGCGTCAATGGCGGTTTGGCAGAGAGTTTCGCTTTACGCCGGTTGGTGTATGGCGCGGGTGGCGTGGGTCGCGTAGTATGGCGGCTATGGAAAACTACCTGGTGAACAACCGCGACATGACTCCGAAGGACTGGGCCGTCGACGTGGCCGTGGCTGCGGCGGCGTTTCTGTTCGGCGCGGCGCAGCTCATGCTCACGGCCTCCTCCATCGTGATTCCCGACCTGGCTCTGCGCCAGTACCTGGGCACGGTGAACGTGGTGCCGAACGCGCAGGTGTTCGTGGCGCTTGCCATCACCACGCTGCCGCTGGTGCTGCGCCGCCGCTTCCCGTGGCCCGTGTTCCTGTTCTGCCTCGTGTCGTTCTTGGGGCTGCAGAACGCGTTCGCGGGGTTCTCTCTGACCATCGTGGGTCCCGTGGTGGCCGTGTGCACCATCGCCAGCGAGCGGGGGCGCCTTGAGGCGGTGGCGGCGGCAGCGGTGGCGGTGGCGGGCCTTCTGCTGGCGGATGCGCCGTCGCGCACGGCCAGCCTCGCGTTCTTCACGCGCTTCCAGAACATCGCCCTGGTGGTTGCGGCGGGCTTCGCGGGGTACGCCTACCGCACCCACCGCGCCTACGTGGAGGCCACCGAGCAGCGCGCTGCGGAGGCGGAGCGCTCGCGCGAGGAGGAGGCGGCCCGCCGCGTGGAGGAGGAGCGCGTGCGCATCGCGCGCGAGGTGCACGACATCACGGCGCACTCCCTGTCGGCCGTGAGCGTCCAGGCCGCCGCGGCGGAGCGCATGATGGCCATCGACCCGGCTGCCGCGAAGGAGGCCGTCGCCACGGTGCGCGCCACGGCCAAAACCGCCTTGGACGACATCCGCAGCATGATCGGCGTGCTGCGCCATGGCGACGAGGCGCCCGAGACGGCCCCCGCAGCAGGGACCGACCGCCTGGGCGATCTGGCGGCCTACCTGCGCGATGCGGGGCTTGCGGCAGTTGTGGACACGGCGCGCTACCGCCGCGTCGACGTGCCCGCCCATGTGGACATGGCCCTGTTCGGCATCGCGCGGGAGGCCGCCACGAACGCGGTGCGCCATGCCGACGCGCGAACGGTGTCCATCCGGCTGGCGACGGAGGACGGGCAGGCGCGCCTTGCAGTGGAGGATGACGGGCGCGGCTACGTCGCGCCTGGCGAACCGAGTGCTTCGGCGGGGCCTGGCGGCGGGCTGCCGCAGGCGCCCGACGGGCGGGGCCACGGCATCGAGGGCATGGCCGAGCGCGTTCGCCTGCTGGGCGGGTCGTTCTCGGCCGGCAACGCGGCTGCCGGCGGGTTTCGCGTGGCGGCGAGCATCCCGCTTGGCGGCGCGGCCTGCGACGGGGCTTCGCCAGACGGCAGCTTCCCGCATTCGGCCGCAACCCGTTTTGAGGAGAAGGGAGCGTAGCATGGGCGAGAGGACGCGCGTGCTGGTGGCCGACGACCAAGACCTGGTGCGCAGCGGGTTTCGGCTCATCCTCATGTCGTACGGGACCATCGACGTGGTGGGGGAGGCGCGCGACGGCGAAGAGGCCGTTGAGCTTGCGCAGCGCCTGAAGCCCGACGTCGTGCTCATGGACATTCGCATGCCGCACCTAAACGGCATCGAGGCCACGCGCGCCATTCGCAGCGATCCGCGGCTTGCCGACGTGCATGTGCTCATCCTGACCACGTTCGACTTGGACGAGTACGTCTACGACGCCCTTGCCGCCGGTGCGAGCGGCTTTCTGCTCAAAGACGCCGAGCCTGACGACATCGCCGCCGCCGTGGACATCGTCGCGCGCGGCGATGCGCTCATACAGCCCTCCATCACGCGCCGGCTCATCGAGACGTTCGTGGCCGCGCGGCCTATCGGCATGGCGGCGGCTCGGGCGGCCGGGCTGTCCCAGCTCACCGACCGCGAGCGAGAGATCCTCGTGCTGGTGGCGCGCGGCCTGACGAACGACGAGATAGGATCGGACCTGTTCATCTCGCCCGCCACGGTCAAAACGCACCTCGCGCGCATCATGGCGAAGCTCGACGCGCACGATCGCGCCCAGCTTGTCGTGCGCGCCTACGAAAGCGGATTGGTGAAGCCGGGCCTGCGGTAGCGCGCCCCTTCCCCGTTGGCGGATCGGTCGCGGTACAGATCCTCGATGTGCTTGACGAAGCGCGATTCCGCTTCGGTGAGCTCCCGGGATCGCCAGAACAGGTGCAGCGGCATGACGACGGGCGTTCCGTCCTCGTGGGCAAGCGGCACGACAAGAACCCCTTCGTCGCGAATCGTCCGCTGCGCGTGCTGGAGGGGCCTGATGGCGAAGACGTCTCCTCGGGCGATGGCGCTCGTGTCGCTTTCCAGCTCTATCTGGAGGGGCGACAAGCGCAAAGACGGCTCCAGGGCGGGGGCTTGATCAAGCAGGGGCGCGAGGATGGCCTCCTCCCCGGGGAGGGAGAGCGCCCCGCATTCGGCCAGCTCGCGCAGCGTTGCGGACGCTTGGCTCCTGAACCGCGACAGCGATGCCGACACCACGGCCGCCATAGGGTAGAGGGAAAGCACCGTCTTCTGCGCGCCGTTTGACGGGGTGGAGCCGCTTATGCCGAACTCAAGCGTTCCGCGCATGACCTCGTCGATGAGAAGGTCGCCTTTCATCTCGACGAACTTCCACTTGATTTCGGGGAGGGCCGATTGCGCGTCGCGCAGGGAGTCCACATCGAGCGTCCCGCCGTGCGTTTTGAGGCACAGCGGGTTGATGCCCACCGCCACAACCCGCTGATCGCCCTCCCGGTAGCGCAAGGCGATCTGCTCGATCCGGTCGAGGCCGAGAAACACGCTGCGCGCCTCGTCGCGAACCGCCGCGCCGAACTCCGTCAGATGCAGCCCGTTGCTGCGGTCGAACAGCGGCGTGCCCAAGCGGCCCTCGAGGATCTGAACGCCTTTCGACACGGCCTGCGGGGAGACGAACAGGCTCTTGGCGGCGCGGGAGAAGCTTCCGGTTTCCGCCGATTCAAGAAAGTACGAAAGCTGCCTCATGTCGATGTCGATCACGGCGTTCCCCTCCGTCGCGTGTTTTTCGGCTTGAGGCCGTCTTCTGCGATGCGCGGGCGCCCTCAAACGCCGTGCCCATTCTAGCATGCGCCCTTCGATGAGTCCGAGGCATCTCTTTCAACAAATCGTTGTCGCTTTCAGCTATACGTTGCTTCGCCTGCGTTGCGTCGCGCGTCTATCCTGACCTCGAAGGGCGCGTTGCGCGGAAGCGGTTTTTCTCAGTTTGGGCGCCGCGATGCCCAAAGCGGCGCGCGGTGCGCCCGCGTTTCGCATGATCCGCAGGAGCAGGAGGAAGGAGATCGTCATGGCACTTGATCGCAGGGGGTTTCTCAAAGGGGCGTTGGGCCTGGGCGCGCTTGCGGCCGCCGGAGCGACGGCGGGCGGCTGCGCTCCGAACGGAGCGGGCGACGCCGACGCCGGCGCCGCCGTCAACGGAACGTTCGAGGGCGTGGGTCAGGGGATGCAGGGCGACATCAAGGTGTCCATCGATGTGAGCAGCGGCATCATCACGAACGTCGATGTGGTGGAGGCGAAGGAGACCCCCCACGTGGCGGAAGTGGCCCTTGAGCGCATTCCCGCCCAGATCGTGGAGCGCCAAACCACCACGTTGGACACGGTGACCGGGGCCACGCTGTGCTCGATGGGCCTTATGGCCGCAGCCGAGGACGCGGCGAAGAACGCGGGGCTTGACATGGGCGCCCTGAAGAAGAACGCCTACACGGCGTCTCCCGGTCCGGACGAGACGTGGGACACCGATGTGCTGGTGATCGGCGGGGGCGGAGCCGCCTGGTCGGCGGCCATCACGGCGGCCGAGGCGGGATCGCAGGTCACGCTCATCGAGAAAGGCTCGGTGTTCGGCGGGAACACCATGATGGCCGGCGCCGCCTTCAACGCGGTGGACCCCGACGCCCAGGCCATCATGCGGCTCTCGGCGGCCCAGAAGGGAACGCTCGACGGCTATCTGGCCCTTTCGACGGACGACCCCGCGCTCAAGTTCGACCAGTTCCCCGAATGGAAAGAAGTGCTCGTCGCCCTGCAAGACGAGATACGGGCGTACTACGCGGCCAACGAGGGGAAGACGCCCGGCGTCGATCTGCCCGGGTTCGACTCCGTCTCGCTGCATATGTGGCACATCTACGTCGGTGGTCTGCGCGAGCTGTCCGACGGCACGTGGATTGCCTCGAACATCGATCTCGCGCGCACGCTCGCCGAGAACGCGTTGGGCACGTTCGAGTGGATGGACGCCCAAAGCATGGAGTGCGTGTACGGCTCGAAGGCCACCGAGGGCCTGTACACGGTGCTCGGCGCCATGTGGCCGCGCACGCACACGTTCGTCGAGGGCAAGGACCGCATCACGTGCCTGCGCGAGGCGGCGGAGAAGGTCGGCGTGTCCTCGTACGCCGAGACGGCCGCCAAGCAGCTGGTCATGGACGGGAACGCGGTTGCGGGCGCGGTGGCCGAGCGCTCGGACGGCACCAAGATCACCATCAACGCCGCCCAGGGCGTGGTGCTCGCATGCGGCGGTTACTGCGCGAACCCGGCCATGGTGAAGGAGTACGACAAGTACTGGGGCGACGACCTCAGCGACACCACGCTGACCACCAACATGGGCACCAACGAAGGAGACGGCATTGTCATGGCCCAAGAGGTGGGGGCCGCCACCACCGGCCTTGAAGTGGCGCAGATGATGCCCTCGTCGTCGCCGGTCAAGGGAACCATGACCGACGGCGTGTGGGGGGACGCCTCCGAGCAGATATGGATCGACGGGGCGGGCAACCGGTTCGTGGACGAGTACGCCGAGCGCGACGTGCTGGCCAAGGCGTCCCTCAAGCTCGAGGGCGGCATCTTCTACATCCTGTACGCCGGCGTGGCCGGCGAGGACGGCTGGGTGAAGGGCGCCGAGTACGAGAGCATGGCGCCCTCGGGCTCGATCAAGGACTTCGTCGAGTCGGGCCAGGTGTGGTACGGCGAGACGCTCGAGGAGCTGGCCGAGGCCTCCAAAAGCCCCGCCGCAGGCGTCGCCCCGGGTTTCTCCGCCGACGCGCTGCGCGCCACCATCGAGACGTACAACCGCTACTTCGAGAACCAAAAAGACGACGACTTCGGCAAAGAGGTCATCTCGGGCGCCGTCGACATCGAGGCGGTGGAGGGCACGCAGGGCGTCGGGTTCGTGATCAGCCCGCGCCGCGCGTCGCTGCACCACACCATGGGCGGCGTGGTCATTGACGCCAAGGCCCGCGTGCTTGACGAGCAGGGCCAGGTCATTGAGGGCCTGTTCGCCGCAGGCGAGGTGACGGGCGGCGTTCATGCGGGCAACCGCCTGGGCGGCAACGCCATCGCGGACATCTTCACGTTCGGCCAGATTGCCGGGCGGGGCGTTTCCGCGCGCTGACGAACGGGAAAGCTTCCAAGGCAAGGGCGGCCGCGCCGGCACAGGCGCGGCCGCCCTTTTTCAATTGTGGCGATCGTCTGGCGATTGTGTCAAACCTCAGTCACAGGCGCTCACATTTCGGCGAATTCGCTTGCATTCGCCACCGAGGCTGCTATGATAACTCAATGTTTAGCACTCGTTACCGCAGAGTGCTAGCAGTCACCGCACAGGAGTGGTTAAATAGCGAAGATGCGCTACACGATCCGTGCACGCGTCGGACGACGAAAGGAAGGCAGCGTTATGAATCTGAAACCTCTGGGTGATCGCGTCATCGTCAAGCAGGACGAGGCCGAGGAGACGACGGCGTCGGGTCTGTACCTTGCGACCGAGGCGAAGGAAAAGCCCCAGAGCGGCACCGTTTTGGCCGTGGGCGACGGCAAGCTGGACAAGGACGGCAAGCTGGTGCCCGTGCCGGTGAAGGTGGGCGACAAGGTGGTCTACGGCAAGTTCGGCGGCACCGAGATCCATGTGGACGGCGAGGACGTGCTCATCCTGCGCGCCGACGATCTGTACGCGGTGTTCGCGTAGCCTTCAGGCGCTTCGTACCCAAGCAACAGCAACGCAGTTGAAAGGATAGTAGCATCATGGCGAAAGACATCAAGTTCGAGGCCGATGCCCGCAGCGCTCTTGCCGCCGGCGTCAAGAAGCTCTCCGACGCCGTCAAGGTGACGCTTGGCCCCAAGGGCCGCTACGTGGCCCTGGAGAAGTCCTACGGCGCCCCCACCATCACCAACGACGGCGTGACCGTGGCCAAGGACGTGGAGCTTGAGGATCCCGTCGAGAACATGGGCGCCCAGCTGGTGCGCGAGGTTGCCGTGAAGACCAACGACGTGGCCGGCGACGGCACCACCACCGCCACGCTTCTGGCCGACGTCATCGTGTCCGAGGGCCTGCGCAACGTGACCGCCGGCGCCGACGCGCTGGGCATCCGCCGCGGCATCCAGAAGGCCACCGACGCCGTGGTCGAGGCCATCAAGGCCGACGCCACGCCGGTTGCCGGCAAGGACCAGATCGCCAACGTGGGCACCATCTCCGCCGGCGACGCCGAGATCGGCATGAAGATCGCCGAGGCCATGGAGGCCGTGGGCAAGGACGGCGCCATCTCCGTGGAGGAGAGCCAGACCTTCGGCATCGACATGGACATCGTGGAGGGCATGCAGTACGACCGCGGCTACATCTCCCCGTACATGGCCACCGACATGGAGAAGATGGAGGCCGTCCTCTCCGACCCCTACATCCTGCTCACCGACCAGAAGGTCACCAACATCCAGGACATGGTGCCCCTGCTGGAGGAGATCATGAAGTCCGGCCGTCCGCTGTTCATCGTCGCCGAGGACGTTGAGGGCGAGGCTTTGGCCACCATCCTGCTCAACAAGCTGCGCGGCACGTTCAACTGCGTGGCCATCAAGGCCCCCGGCTTCGGCGACCGCCGCAAGCGCATCCTGGAGGACATCGCCGCCGTCACGGGCGCGCAGGTCATCGACAAGGACTTCGGCATGACCATGGCTGATGCCCGCATCGACATGCTGGGCCATGCCAAGACGGTCAAGGTCACCAAGGACACCGCCCTCATCGTGGACGGCGCGGGCGAGAAGAAGGCCATCGAGGACCGCATCGCCCAGATCAAGAGCGAGCTGGAGCGCGTGGACTCCGACTTCGACCGCGAGAAGCTCCAGGAGCGCCTGGCGAAGCTCTCCGGCGGCGTGGCCGTGCTCAAGGTGGGCGCTGCCACCGAGTCCGAGCTCAAGGAGACGAAGTCCCGCATCGAGGACGCCCTGCAGGCCACCCGCGCGGCCGTGGAGGAGGGCATCGTCGCCGGCGGCGGCGTGGCCCTGGTGGACGCGCTGCCCGCGCTCGACTCGGTGGAGACCGCCGACAAGGACGAGGAAGTGGGCGTCGCCATCATCCGCAAGGCCCTGGAGGCTCCGATGCGCGCCATCGCCCAGAACGCCGGCTACGAGGGCAGCGTTGTGGTCGAGCACGTCAAGGGCATGGCGAAGGGCGAGGGCCTGAACTGCGCCAACGGCGAGTACGGCAACATGATTGACATGGGCGTGAACGACCCGGTCAAGGTCACGCGCACCGCGCTGCAGTCCGCGGCTTCCGTGGCGGCTCTCATCCTCATCACCGAGGCCACCATCAACGAGATCCCGCAGGAGGGTCCGGACCTGTCCGCGCTGGCCAACGCCGGCGGCGGCATGGGCGGCATGATGTAAGCCGTCCGGCTTGCGAAACCAGCCTGCAAACGAAGGGAGGGGCCGCGCGATGCGGCCCCTCCCTTTTTCACGTACGGCGAATCATGCGTGCGCGAATGCGGGACGCTGCGAAGGCGGCGAGCGCTGTTCGCAGCGCGGCGTCGGTGGATCGCGCGTGCGCGTATGCGGGTCGTCCGCCGCTCGCACGCGCGGCGGACGACCCGCATACGACGAGGTCTTACCGGTCCTTCTTGGAGACGAGCAGCAGGATGCCGGCCACCAGCGACAGGAAGATGAGCGTGCACACGCCGAACGCCGTGGTGTTGTCCTTGGTGCCCTTGTAGATGCCCCAGGCGTGGACCGTCATGGGGACCATCCATGCCAGCGGGATGATGGCCCAGCACCATGCCACCGCTCCTAAGATGCAGAACACGAACGCCACCAGCCTGAGCGTGCGGTCGTTGTCCGACATCTCCGACGCCGGCGCAGCTTGCGGATAGTACGTCGTGCTGCTCACGGTCGGCTGCATGGTCGGCTGCGCGGAGGCGGCGCCTGGGTTGTCTGCCGCAGGCTGCTGGGCCTCAAAGCCCGTTGCCGTTGCTGTTGCCGTCTGCCCGGCGGAGGGTTGCGCGTCGGCGTAGTCGTCGGTCCATTGCGTTCCGTTCCAGTAGCGGATCTTCGACGTGTCTCCCGACGGATCGGGATACCATCCGGCTTGCGGGTTGGTCATGGCTGCCTCCAAAATTGATAGAGAATTGAGTACGTATTTGCAAGTATACGCCAATTTCGGCGACGAAGGCCCGATGATCAGCGAAGAAGAAGCGCATTCAATTTTGCGTTACAGGGGTGTCACGCATCTGTAACGTGGCTGTTTCGCGACGATGGGGCGTTGCGTCGCGCCGGGATTCGGCGGTGGGTTACAATACGGCGCTATGGAAGAATTCACGCATATCGCAGGACATGTTCTGGAGCATTCTGTCGAGGACACGCTCTACCTCGTTCCGTTCTTGTTCGTCACGTATCTGGCTATGGAGTGGCTTGAGCACAAGACGGGCAGCAAGGCCGAGGCCGCCGTCCAGCGCGCCGGAGCGGCGGGCCCTTTCGTGGGCGCGCTTCTGGGCGCGGTGCCGCAGTGCGGGTTCTCGGCTGCGGCGGCAACGCTGTGGGCGGGGCGCGTGGTCACGCTCGGCACGCTGTTCGCGGTGTTCCTTTCCACCTCCGACGAGATGCTGCCCATTTTCATAGCCGAGCAGGTGCCGGTCGACGTCATCGTGAAGATCGTCGGGACGAAGGTGGTCATCGGCATGGTGATGGGCTTCATCGTTGACGCGGGCATGCGCATCGCGCGTCGCATCGACGCGCCGCTGCACATCCACGAGCTGTGCGAGCAGGATCATTGCCACTGCCATGGCGGCGAGGGCGGCATCCTGAGAAGCGCCCTCAAGCACACGCTGCAGGTGACGCTGTTCATCTTCGTTGTCACCGTGGCGCTGAACGGCGTGCTGGAGGCGGTGGGGGAGGACGCGCTCGCCGATTTCCTGGGTGCGAACCCGGCCTTGTCGGTGTTCGGCGCGGCGCTGGTGGGCTTGGTGCCGAACTGCGCGGCCAGCGTGGTTATCGCGCAGCTGTACGTGGAGGGCGCGCTGGGGTCGGGCGCCATGCTGGCCGGCCTGTTGGTGAGCGCGGGCGTGGGCTTGCTCGTGCTGTTCCGCTCGAACCGTCGCTGGCGGCAGAACGCGGCCATCGTGGCGGGGCTGTACGCCACGGGAGTGCTGTGGGGGCTGGCGGCGAACGCCCTGGGCATCGTGTTCTAGGCCGCCGACTTTGGGAGGAGGCTCATGTCCGAGAAAGACCGCATGCTGGCGGGCGAGCTGTACCTGTTTGAGGGCGATGCCGAGCTGATGGAGATGGGGATGCGGGCGCGTCGTCTGACGCGCCTGTACAACGCCACGCGCGAAGACGAGGACCAGCGCCGCCGCGAGCTTTTGGAGGAGCTGCTGGGCGCGGTGGGCGCAGGCTCGCGCATCGAGCCGCCGCTGCATTGCGACTACGGTTGCAACCTCCATGTGGGGGAGCGCTTTTTCGCGAACTTCGGGTTGATCGTTCTCGACGATTGCCTTATCTCCATTGGCGACGACGTGATGGTGGGGCCGCGCGTGAGCCTGTGCGCCGCGACGCACCCCCTTGACGCGGACGTGCGTGCGAGCGGGCTGGAAAGCTGCAAGCCCATCGTCATCGGCGACAGGGTGTGGATCGGCGCGCACGCGGTGGTGAACCCGGGCGTGACCATCGGCAGCAACACGGTGATCGGCTCCGGTTCGGTGGTGACCAGGGACATTCCCGAAAACGTGGTGGCAGCTGGCAATCCCTGCCGCGTGCTGCGCCCCATCACCGCCGAGGATGCCTCCTACTGGGAAGCCAAGCGCGCCGCCTACCGGGCGGCCGTGGAGGCCGAAGGGCGCTGAGGGCGGGGCGCTTCCGCCGGGGGCGCTTGGCGCGTTCGTTCGAGGGCGGCCGGCGCTTTGCCCCTCATCGCCAGGGGTCTTCTTGGAACGCGGGCTCGGGATCGGGCGGGCGGTCGGAGAACGGGTCGTAGCCGTCGTCGTCTTCGGCTTCGGGACGGACGAACGGGTCGGGTGCGCCCGCCCCGGCAGTTTGCGTGGTGTCGTCTTGCCGTTTCGCCCCGTTTCGCATCCCGCGCGAGGGCAGAGGCGTCGTCACGGGGCGGATGCGGTAGCGTGGACGGCTACGCTTGGATTCCGTCATCGTCCGATCCCACCTTGTCAAGGTCGTAAGGCGTGGTCTGGTACACATAGTAGTTCAGCCAGTTCGTGTACAAAAGCTGCGCGTGGGCGCGCCATGTGGAGCGCGGCTGCTGCGCGGGGTCGTCGTTGGGGAAGTAGTGGGCGGGCAGCGCCATGTCCATTCCCTTGGCGATGTCGCGCTCGTATTCAGCCTGCAGCGTGCCCGCGTCGTACTCGGGATGGCCGAACACGAAGAAGTGGCGGCTGTCGGTGCTCTTGGCTATGTAGACGCCGGCCTCCTCCGACGTGGCGATCAGCTCCAAGCTGGGATGCGCCTCGATGTCGGCGGCGCGCACCTCGGTGAAACGGGAGTGCGGCGCGCGGAACGTGTCGTCGAAGCCGCGCACCAACGGCGAAGACGGCTTGACCACGGTGTGGTCGAATACGCCGAAGAGCTTTTCGGGCAGCTCGTACTTGGGGATGCCGTAGTGGTGGTAGATGCCCGCCTGCGCGCCCCAGCAGATGTGGAACGTGGAATGGACGTTGGCGGCCGACCAGTCCATGATGGCGGCCAGCTCGTCCCAGTAATCCACATCCTCGAAGTCCAGCAGCTCCACCGGTGCGCCCGTGATGATCATGCCGTCGAAGCGCTGGTCCTTGATTTGGTCGAACGTGGTGTAGAACGCCTCAAGGTGCTGTTCGGACACGTTCTTGGCAACGTGGCTCGCTGTTTGCACAAGCTCCACCTCCACCTGCAGCGGCGTGTTCGAGAGCTTGCGCATGATCTGCGTCTCGGTGACTATCTTGGTGGGCATGAGGTTGACCAGGAGCACCTTCAAGGGGCGGATGTCTTGGTGCATGGCCCGGTGCTCGGTCATGACGAAGATGTTCTCGCCTTCCAGGATGTCGGTGGCGGGCAGGGAGTCGGGGATTCTGATGGGCATGAAGGCTCCTTCTTCGTCCGGTGGCGTGCGGTTGGTGCGAGCGTCCATTGTACGACAGTCCCTGCGTCGTCAACGCGCAAAACAGATAGCTAGGCTATACGTAAAAGCGATGACAGGTTATCGCGTGCGCAGCAGGCGGAATCCGAGTTCGCCGTTTGTTGCGCCCGCGTCTGGCGGCGCCCGGGCGCGTTCGCTGGCAAGGGGCGGCACGCATGCGAACGCGCAGCAGGCGAGGGGTTGGCAACGCGCGCGTGAGGGTTGGCGCCGCGTGTCGATGTCGGTTCGTTCGCAGGTCATCCTTTCAGCAGATAATCCGGTTATCGTAAAAAGAGATTGCCCATTATCCGAAACCGGCCGCTACCGGGGTTCGGGCCGCGTCGCTATAATGAGCCGGTCGCATTGAACCCGTAACGCAAGGAGCGTTTCATGAGCGAGTCACTGTCCACCGTCTGCGTGCAGGGCGGCTACCGCCCCGGCAACGGCGAGCCCCGCCAAGTGCCCATCTACCAGTCCACCACCTGGAAGTTCGACACGAGCGAGCATATGGGCCGCCTGTTCGACCTCGAGGAGGCCGGCTACTTCTACACACGGCTGCAAAACCCCACGAACGACGCCGTGGCGGCCAAGATAGCCGAGCTGGAAGGCGGCGCGGCGGCCATGCTCACGTCGTCGGGGCAGGCGGCCAACTTCTTCGCCGTGTTCAACATCGCCGGCGCGGGCGACCATGTGGTGGCCAGCTCGGCCATTTACGGCGGCACGTACAATCTGTTCGCCCACACCATGCGCCGCATGGGGGTGGAGTTCACGTTCGTGGCGCCCGACTGCCCGGATGCGGAGCTTGAGGCGGCGTTCCGGCCCACCACGAAGGCCGTGTTCGGCGAGACCGTTGCCAACCCCGCGCTCGCCGTGCTCGACATAGAGCGCTTCGCCAAAGCCGCGCACGCGCACGGGGTGCCGCTCATCGTGGACAACACGTTTCCCACGCCGGTGAACTGCCGACCCATCGAATGGGGCGCCGACATCGTGACGCACTCCACCACCAAGTACATGGACGGCCACGGTGCCAGCGTGGGCGGTGCCGTTGTTGATGCGGGACGTTTCGACTGGAACGCGCATGCGGACAAGTTCCCCGGCCTCACGCAGCCTGACGAGAGCTACCACGGCGTGGTGTACACGGAGCGCTTCGGCCTGGCCGGCGCCTTCATCACGAAGGCGACGACCCAGCTCATGCGCGATCTTGGCTCAATTCAGGCACCGCAGAACGCCTACCTGGTGAACCTGGGGCTGGAAAGCCTGCATGTGCGCATGGCCCAGCACAACAAAAACGGCCTGGCGCTGGCCGAGCACCTGGCGGCCCATCCGAAGGTGGCGTGGGTGCGCTACCCGGGCCTGCCCGGCGACGCGCAGCACGAGCTGGCCAAGAAGTACCTGCCAAACGGCGCGAGCGGCGTGGTGAGCTTCGGCGTGGCAGGCGGACGTGCGGCGGCCGAGACGTTCATGGCCAACCTCAAGCTGGCGCAGATCGCCACGCATGTGGCTGACGCGCGCACCTGCGTGCTGCACCCGGCCGCCTCCACGCATCGCCAGATGAACGATGAGGAGCTGGCCGCCGCCGGCATCGCGCCCGACCTTGTGCGCCTCTCGTGCGGCATCGAGGCCACGGAGGATCTGCTGGCCGACGTGGACCAGGCGCTTGCCGCAGTGTAGCGGCCTTGCGTTTCATGTGCGTGCTCCGTCCGTGCGGCGTGCCTCGCCGCACGGACCTCAATTCCCAAAATGTATGCGCTCGAAGTTGGCTTTGCTGTGAAGGAGCCGCTCGACGCGCACAATGCGGGCAGCTTCGTCAACCTGGTAGAACGCCGCATACTTCCCAATGGTGTATTTGCGTCTTTTCGCGCTTGTGAAACCAGAGGTCTTCTCCGGATAACGCTCGGGAAGCAATTCAAGCGCGCAAGCCACTTCGTCCACAATGGCGTCGAAGTGCTCGAAAACCGCATCTAAAGACAGGGTGAACTGCATTTCGTAAGCTGCTAGCGAGGACAAGTCCTCTTCAAAGCTATCGGCAAATACGACGTCATGCTTCATAATGGGCCATCTTGTCTGCAAAGCGTCTGCGCATTTCCGCGGGAACGGCGGCAATTTGAGGCGCTCGCTGGCGGCGTGGCGTCCGGCTGGTTTGGTCAGGGGACGATGACCAGATCAGGGTGCGCGCGGTCGACGATGGCGCGCGTTTCGACGGAGGCGCCGAGGAAGCGCTCGACAAGCTGGGCAAGCTCGCGAAGCGCCGCGTCCAGATCGCCGAGGCGCGTTGGATCGACGCATTCGATCACCAGAAACGCGCTCTTTGAATCGTCGGACAGGGCGGTGCGACGGCCATCGCGCCAGTTCCAGCAACGGCACACGGCTCCCGCATCGTCGCGATAGCACAGCTCGCCGGCCAGCGTGGGATCGTTCTCGTCCTCGCCGAGCGCGCAGAAGGCGTCGCCGCCCTCGGTGATGCCCAAGCGCAGGTCGCCTTCGAACGAGTCGATGTCCTCGCCGCCCACGGGCAGCGCGTATTTGAGCGAGACGGCGTTGTAGATGTCCACCGACGGCGTGATGGACCCCACGGGATTTCCTTTGAGCACGCGCTTGAGCAGGTTCTCGATCGAGCAGCGCGCGCCCTTTTTCGTCTTGAACCTCTGGTAGGCCTCGCGCCACACGCGCACGGCCTCGTTTTGCGAGATGGTGTTGCTTGTGAGATGGCGATCGGCCTGCGTGTTGGCCTCGGCGAGCAGCTTTGCGATGGCCGCGCTGTCCTCGAAAGGCACTTCCCCGGTGGGCTTCATGCCGGTTGCGACAACCACCCCGATCGCCGCCTCGGGGAACAGCTCCCAAAACGATTCCTCCGCGATGAACTTTTGCATGGCTCCTCCTGTTGTCTGTTCGCTGCGTCCTGGATGTCCCAATCGAACCATTCGGAATGCGGTGCAATTGCAAGCTGGGCGGGTATGTCGGCATGCGCCTCCTCTTCTGGTGCGTGCCCAGTGTAGCCGACTTTCCCCAGGATGGGCAACGCGATCTGCCCCTAGGGGGTTTGCGTGCCGGCCGGGCAGGCGCGCCGCATGCGGTCCGGGGCGGATGCGAGCGGTCGAAGAAGGGAAGGGGCCTGCGCCGGGGTTTTCGACTGGTTTTCGATGGGGCAAGGGGGATCCGGAGAATTTCCCGAATATGGTATTTTTACTGTACCAGATAAAGCTGAACGTTCATACTGTTGGAGGCTGCTTGCCTTTAACGGAAGTCGAGCTGTTTGAAGGAGGCCCCGCGCCGTGCGAGGGGAAGCCCTCCGAAACTGCGAGGAGATTCTCGGAAGCTGTTCGGCGGAGAATGCGACCGGGAAAGAAGGTGCGAACCGAACATGGACAAAGGAAAAGTGATCTCATCTGCGATAGCCGTGATGCTGGCGGCGTCCGTGCCCACTGTTGGGGCCGTTGCCCAACCGGGTTCTTCGGATGCGGCTGGATCTCGGACAGCGAAAGAGGGCTGGGACGAATCGCCGGAACGGCAGAGCGCCGGCGAGGTTGATGGCAAGAAGGACGAAGCGGGAACCGGCCTTGGCACGGTCTCCGCCGGGTCGCGGGTTCCGATTGCGTCCGAGGGCGGCGCGTCCGCCGAAGCTGAGGCCGGCCTGCCCGGAAGCGGCGCGTCGGACGTTGGCGTTGGATCTGCGGGTGCCGGGGACGGTTCCGCTTCCGACGACGCGGATGCGCCTGCGGACGGGGAGGGCGCCGATGCGGGCACCGGGGCCGACGATGGCGCCGATGCGGAGGAGCCCGTCCAGGGCGATGACGGCGCGGCCGACGAGGATGCCGACGGCGACGCGGGAAGCGCGGCCGATGACGACGCCGATGCGGACGATCCCGCGCAGGGCGCCGGCGACGACGCAGGGGCCGGCGACGACGCGGGGGCCGATGACGACGCCGATGCGAACGATCCGGCTCAGGGCGTCGGCGACGACGCGGAGACGGAAGACGGCGCTGGCCCCGATGAGCCTGCGCAGGACGGTTCGGACGCAGACGAGGGAGACGTCCCTGGTCCTGCGCCCGAGAACCAGGATCCGAGCGTTCCTTCGCTGCGGGTTGAGGGCGCGGCCGCCGATTCCGCGCACGCTTCTGGTTCTCCGCTCAGCTCTTGGCGCGCCGACACCACCGCCATCCCCGTGGTGCACCGCTACACCGAGGACATGGACACGGAGAAGTTCATCGCCCTCATCGGCGAGCAGGCGCGCGCCATCGCCCAGGAGCACCAGCTGTACGCCTCGGTCATGATAGCCCAGGCCATCCTTGAAAGCGGCTCGGGGACCAGCCAGCTTGCGGCGGCTCCCCACAACAACCTCTTCGGCATCAAGGGCGCCTGGACCGACGGACAGGGCCGACAGCGCAGCGTGTCTTTGCTCACGTCCGAGGACAACGGGGCGGGGACGCTCTACCAAGTGCTTGGCAGCTTCCGCTCCTACGACACGGTGTCGGACTCGTTGCGCGATTACGCCTGCCTGCTGCGAGACGACATGGGCAGCTACTACCAGGGCGCTTGGCGCGAGAACGCCAGCACCTATCGCGAGGCCGCCCAGTACCTGCAGGGGCGCTACGCCACCGACACGCAGTACGCCGGGAAGATCATCGGCCTGATAGAGACGTATGAGCTGGACCGATTCGACGAGGTGCTCGACTACAAAACGGTGGACAACAACCGCACCATCGCCGCGCTGCTGGCCGAGGCCACGTCGCACATCGGGACGCCTTACGTGTGGGGCGGCGCCTCGTCCGACGGCCTTGATTGCTCGGGTTTGATCTATCATTCGTTCAGGGAGGCGTTCGGCATCACGCTTGGCCGCACGACCTACGACATGCAGCACGAGGGCGAACCGGTCAGGTTCGATGACCTGCTGCCCGGCGACCTGCTGTTCTTCGATCGCGCCGGAGACGTGTACCACGTGGCCCTGTATTTGGGGGACGGGTTCTACCTGCACGCACCGCAGGCCGGCGAGGACGTCAAGGTGGCTAGCGTGGACGAGCTGGCGCCAAGCTTCGCGCGCCGCATCCTGGAGGTGCGTTCGCTGAGCGAGGGCGAGCTGGCGCTGCGCGCGGCGTGGGCGTCCGGGAGCATGGACGCGGACGATCTGCGCCGCGCCCTTGACGAGGGCTCCCTTGCGGTGGACGGGTTCTTTGTGCGGGACGCCGTTGCGAAGGGGCGCGTCGCGACGCCGGACGCGGGGCCGCAGAACGGGGTAGGGCAGGATGCGTACGGGGAGGCCCTGATAGCGGAGGTCGAGGCCATCGTGCAGAGCGAGGGGGCGCTTGCAGGCCGTTTGTGAGGCCGGTGCCGGGCGCGGCGTTCGGGATACGAATACGAAAAGAAAGGGGCTGTAACAAAAGCCTCCGGCAAATAAAGGGCTGCAACTCACAATGGGTTGCAGCCCTTTTTGGTTTGGGATGCGGAAAGCCCGCATTCCTTTAGGCGAATGCGACATCCATTGACGCTTGCTTGGC
>DXCU01000062.1 GCA_019115845.1 Candidatus Rubneribacter avistercoris
CGTGTCAGCCCCAAAGTGGGTGGGGGAGGGTGGGCAAGGGGCCGAACGCGGCGCCGCAAGGCGCCCCTCCACTCTGGGTGGTGGCTTTTGAGCAGGGGTTACAGGCGGCCTTGTTCGAACAGTTCCACGCGGTCGAGGAGGTCTTGCTTGTCAACCGCGCCGCTTTTCTGGTAGATGTTTCGGATGTAGCCCTTGACCGTGTTGGGGGAGAGGCCCAGCTCTGCGGCAATGTAGGTGCGCGTGCGGCCTTGGCCCAGCAGCACGAGCACGTCCGTCTCGCGCGCGGTGAGGCCGCAGCGTTCGGCGAAGGAGCGCAGCAGTTCGGCCTGCAACGCCAGGATGTCGGCGGGTTCGGGGCGGACGGAGGAGGTGTTGTCCGGGCCTGTCGCCGCGTCTGCGGAAGCGCGCGAGCCCGCGGAGGGCCTGGCGTTCGCGGCCGCAGCCTGCGCGCGGCGCTGCTCGAGGCGCGCGGTGACCACGGGGCTGAGCGCCAGCACGAACAGCGACACCAGCGACACAAGCGCAAGCCCCATGGCCGGGTTGTCCTGCGACAGCACGAACGCGCCCAGCAAAACGCCCGCCAAGATGAGCAGCCCCGAGGCCGCCAGCGCAAGACCCAGGTACACCCACATGGACACGCGGTCGCGCTCGCCCAGCAGGCACACGGCCACGCGCACGTTCATTCCCGTCAGGTAGAACGCCGTGAACACGAGCACGGCGGCCGCCACGTGCAACTCGGGCGAGTTGATGAACGGCAACGCCACCAAGGCGAGCGCGACCACGGGGAACAGCACGTTGTACAGGTCGTTCACCGCGATGGTCCGCTTGCGCCGCGTCACGTACGCGAGCAGGGCCGCGCACGCCGCCAGGATGCCCGCCACCGCCTGGGCCTCAATGGGCACTGGATCGCTTCCCGTCCTGGTGGCCACCTGGCTCACCGCGCCGAACACAAACGAGAACACCGCCAAGTACGACACGGCCTTCGCGAAGTCGCCCGCGCCTCCCTGCGAGAAGCTGATGCGCAGGTCCGCCCGCTCGGGCACGGGCCGCCGCAGGGGAGGAACCGCCGAGACGACGATGATGACAAGGGCGAACGCGATCTCGGTCGCTCCGGACGCGTAGAAGATGAGCGCCGCTATGCCCGCGCCGCACAGAAACGCGAGCGGCACGGTGCGCGCAAGCGAGATCCGGCCGGCCTCGTGAAGCGCCGTGATGCGCGCCATCCATCCCAGTTCAGCCGTTGCCAGCCCGTAGCCGATGGCCCCCGACGCCAAAAACGCGTAGAGCCAGCCGCCTTCGACAAGCCCTATCGTGCGTCCCAGCATGAGCAGGTTGCCGACAAACACCGCAGCGTAGGCGCTGGCCATGTGCGCGCGATGGGAGGACGTGCGATGGAACAGGTTCGCAAGCGCGGTAAGGGCCATAGTGAGCGAGTGCGCCAGGAAGAACAGCGCCCCAAACGCGTCTCCCGCGCCGTGCGACAGGCTCATCTCCTGCAAAAACGTGCTGGAGATCATGAGCGGGAAGGCGAGTCCGCACACGATGCCGTAGCCGACGACGCTCGTCGCCTGCACGTGCTGCCGCTCCAGGCTGTCCGCCGCGCCTTCGTCCATATCGTTCCTTCCGTGACCGTCATCCGTATTCTAGCAGCCCCCCCCTTTCAATGTGGGAGAGGTTTCGCATTCGTGCTGCGGGCGTTTCCTCGGGCGGACGGCGGGCGGGCGGGAGGGCCCCAGCCGCAAGCGCCGCGTTTGCGAACGGGCGCATGGCGCGAGGCTGACGGCACGGTGCCCGTTTCGGCCTGTCCTCTTTGGGGCGTTGCGCAAGCGCCATACTCTGCCTCGTCTGTCGGATGAGCGGGAGGAGCGGGTATGGAAGATGCGAAGCGACCGTCGCGCGGAGTGGCCGCCGTGTTCGCGGGGCTTTTGCTGGCCATGTTCGTGTCCACGCTCTCCGAAACGGTGACGGCCACGGCGCTGCCCACCATCGTGGGCGACCTCGGCGGCGTCGACCACATGCAGTGGGTGACGACGGCCTACATCCTGGCGTCCACCGTCATGATGCCCGTCTACGGCAAGCTGGGCGACCTGTTCGGCCGCAAGCGCCTGTTCATCGTGGCGCTTTCGGTGTTCGTTGCGGGGTCGGCCACCTGCGGGCTTGCGCCCAGCATGGACGGCCTCATCGCGGGGCGCGCTGTGGAGGGCTTGGGAGGCGGCGGGCTTATCATCTTGGCGCAGGCCACCATCGCCGACATCATCCCGCCGCGTCAGCGCGGCAAGTACATGGGCGTCATGGGATCGGTGTTCGCCGTGTCCACGGTGGTGGGGCCACTTCTGGGCGGGTGGTTCGTGCAGGTGACGGGGTGGCGCTGGCTGTTCGCGTTCAACATCCCGCTTGCGCTTGCGGCCATTGCGGCGGTGGCGGTGTTTTTGGAGAAGCCCGCGCCTCGCGCCGACCGCCCGCCGGTGGACGTGGCCGGCATGGCGGTGTTGGCTGTGGCGGTGGCGTCCCTTGTGCTGGCCACCGCGTGGGGCGGCACGCTGTTTTCCTGGACGTCGCCGGAGGTGCTGGGCCTGTTCGTCCTGTCGCTTGCGGCGGCGGTGACGTTCGTGCTGGTGGAGCGTCGCGCAAGCGAGCCGGTGATCCCGCTCAAGCTGTTT
The DNA here is from genome assembly GCA_019115845.1 of Candidatus Rubneribacter avistercoris. Lineage (GTDB taxonomy): Bacteria > Actinomycetota > Coriobacteriia > Coriobacteriales > Eggerthellaceae > Rubneribacter > Rubneribacter avistercoris. The sequence continues at coordinate 2,661 of DXCU01000062.1, forward strand.
CGCAACCGCAACTTCGTGGTGTGCACCGCCACGGGCATGTTCATCATGCTGGGGATGATGGGCACGGTGTCGTATCTGCCCACGTACTTCCAGATAGTGGACGGCCTTGCGCCCGAGCAGGCCGGCCTCATGACGTTTCCCATGATGGCGGGCGTGCTGGCCACGGCGGTTGCCGCAGGGTTTCTGGCCACGCGGACGGGGCGCTACAAGTGGATGCCCGTCGCGTCGTGCGCGGTGGCGGCGGTGGGTTTCGTGCTGCTGTCGCGGCTTTCGCCGGACACGCCGTTGCCGGTGGCGGGCGCGTTTTTGTTCGTGCTGGGTTTCGGCATAGGGCTGGGGCAGCAGATCCTCGTGCTCATCGTGCAAAACGAGTTCCCGCACGCCATCGTGGGCACGGCCACGGCGGCCAACAACTTCTTCCGGCAGATCGGCTCCACGCTGGGCGCATCGCTTGTGGGCGCGCTGTTCACGTCGCGGCTGGCGGCCGATCTGGCCGCGCAGCTGCCGCGCGTGGACAACGTCAACATGAACCGCATCACGCCCGAGTACGTGCAGCACCTCGCCGAACCTGCGCGGAGCCTCATCGCCACGGCCTACTCCGATGCGCTCGCGCCTATCTTTTTGTACGTGGTGCCGCTGCTGGTTGTGGGTTTCGCCCTCATGCTCACGCTGAAGGAGCACCCGCTTGCCACGAGCGTGGACCACGGGGGCCATCCCGGCGACGAGTCGCTGTAACGCGCCGGACGGCTGCGCTCGGGCATCCGGCGGCCTGGTGGAGCGCTGGGGATTCGCGGCCTGCGTCCTACGCTCGCAGTTGCCAGAAGGCGACGGCGCTGGCGGCGGCCACGTTGAGGGAGTCCACGTTGTGGGCCATGGGGATGCGCACGGTGTAGTCGCAGCGTGCGATGGTGTCGCGCGCGAGGCCGTCGCCCTCGGTCCCCAGCACGATGGCCAGGCGCTCCTCGGCGTTGAGCGCGGGGTCGTCCAGGGGCACGGACGCGTCGGTGAGCGCCATGGCCGCCGTTTTGAACCCAAGCTCGCGCAGAAGCGGCACGCCTTCGGCCGCCCATCCGCCCGCGCCCGTCGCGCCGGCGGCGGCCGCGTCCCCGATGCGCGTCCAAGGCACCTGGAACACGGTGCCCATCGACACGCGCACGGCGCGACGGTACAGCGGGTCGTAGCACGCCGGCGTCACCAGCACGGCGTCCACGCCCAGCGCCGCGGCCGAGCGGAAGATGGCGCCCACGTTCGTGTGGTTGGTGATGTCCTCCAGCACCGCGATGCGCCGCGCGCCCGCCACCGCCTCGGCGACGCTCGGCAGCGCGGGTCGCTTGAACGCGCCGAGCGCCCCGCGCGTCAGCTCGAAGCCCGTGAGTTTCGCCAGCTCGTCGTGCGGGGCCACGAACACGGGCACCTCTTCTCCCCAGCGCGCAACCGCCTCGCTTATGATCGGCTGCATGGGGTCGAGCCATTTCTCTTCCATGAGCAGCGACAACGGCTCCATGCCAGCTGCGAGCGCCCGCTTAATCACCTTGCCGGACTCGGCGATGAACAGCGCCCGCTCAGGCTCCAGCTTGCTGCGCAGCTGCGTCTCGGTCAGTCGCGCGTACGCATCAAGCCGCGGATCTTCAAGCGTGGGAACCTTGACGATCATCGCGGACCCGCCTCGCTCGGTCGGCATGCCGCGCGGGCCTCGGCAACGACGTCGGGCATGTCGGCAAGGCCGCGTTCGCAAAACTCCTCGCAGGAGAGGATGTGCGCGCCCACGCAGCGCATGTCCTCGATGCTGGTGGCCTGCACCTGGGGCGAGCGCGACGACGTGCAGTCCTCCACGATGGCCACGTTGTAGTCGAGCGAAAGCGCGTCGTAGCAGGTGGTGCGGATGCAGTTGGGCGTCGTGGTGCCCGTGAGCACCACCGTGCCCACGCCCAGGCGGCGCAGCACCAGGTCCAGCTGCGTGCCGAAAAACGCCGAGAACCGCGGCTTCACGATCACGCGATCGTCCCCTTGGGGAGCGAGCGGCTCCACCTCCGCAAGCGATCGCGGGTTCGCGCACGCCCGCGAGAGCGGACGGCCGCCCGCCATCCAGTCGGCGCGGCGCGTGGCCTCCACGTTGGAGCCGTCCTCGGCGTACTCGCGCACGATGTGGAACACGGGCATGCCCAGCTCGCGCGCCTTGTCGAGCGCGCGCGAGCACGCGGGCACCGTGGCGGCCGCCCCGGCCACGCACAATGCCGACGATGAGTCGACGAACCCATGCTGCATGTCGATGACAAGGAACGCGGCGGTGCGCGGGCAGATCATAGCGAGCCTCCTTGGACGATCTTGAATCGGTTCTTATGGAAGTCCACCAGGCCGTCGCGCTTCATGCGCGAGAGCTCGGCGCACATGGCGCTGCGGTCCACGGACAGGTAGTCGGCCAGTTCCTGACGGTCGAAGGGGATGGCGAAGCGGTTCGACTCTGCGGCCTCGGCCTGCTCGGAGAGGTACGACAGCAGCTTCGCGCGCGTCGTGCGCTTGGAGACGTGCTCGATCTTGCGCGTGAGGGAGTGCGCGCGCTTCGCGATAAGTCCCAGCAAGTTGCGAACGAGCCGTGCGTGGAACGCGCACGACGAGGAGCACATCGTGGTGACGCGGCCCACGTCGAGGAACAGCACAAGCGCGTCGTCTGCGGCCACGACGTTGACGTCGAGCGGCAGGTCGGGCTCGCATGCGCACACCTCGGCGAACGACTGTCCCGGCCCGAACGATGCAAGGATGCTGCGGTTGCCCCAATAGTCGTCGCGCTCCAGCCGCACCGCGCCCTCCAGCACCATGCCCATGCGGGTGGTGACGTCGCCCATGCGCAGCACTGCCTCGCCTTTCTCGAACGAGCGGGTGCGGACGTCCAGGCAGGCGAGCAGAGCCTCGAGGTCGTTCGCGCCTATGCCGTCGAACAGCGGCGAGCGGCCGATGAGCGGCAGATAGCGGTCAAGGGAATTCACCGGCTTCAGTCTCCTTTGTTGCAATTGCAACGAAACTTCTTGCGCCAGTATCGCCGGGCGGGGACTGCCGGGCAAGAGGGGCCAGGCGAACGCTCGGCAAAACCACATGCGGACAGCCGCCGATGGCCGTCGGCCGCATGGCTAGCGTGCGGCGGCGACAGGGCCGGTGGCCCGCCTGGCCGCCGCCGCACATAAAGGAAGCGCGGGCCGTTACGAGATGCCCAGCGCGTGATGAGCGGCGATGTAGGCCATCGTCGCCCCAGGGCACAGCGTGGCGCCGCCGCCAAGGTAGGCGCCGCCGGCGATGGACGCCGTGCAGTTGCCGCATGCGTACAAGCCCGGGATAACCTCGCCGTCGTTGTTGACGGCCTGGGCGTTCTCGTTGATCTTCACGCCTCCTGCGGTACCGGTCATGGCGGGCAGGTACACCGCTCCGTAGAACGGGCCCTTCTCCACGGGGCCGATCATCGGGTTGGCGAGGTCGGGCCGGTCGATGTTTTTGAGCCATGCGCTTTTGCTCGACTCTTTCTCGCCGCGATGGTAGTCCTCGTCCACGCCGGTCTGCGCGTAGCCGTTGAACTTCGCCACCTCGGCGACCAACCCTGCCGCGTCGATGCCCAGCTTCTCCGCAAGCTCCTCGATGGTGTCGGCCTGCTCGAACCACGATGCGTCGCCCTCGCCCATGCCGGGCAGCTCGTAGGTTTCAACATAGGTGGAATCGCAGATGAAGAAGGCGGGGACGTTCTCGTAAGTGAGCGTGTCGGAACTGAAGTTCTGCATGCTCATGTTGTAGACGGGATACGTTGCCGACTCGTCGCCGAAGCGATGGCCCCGGCTGTTCACGATCATGCTGTTCGGATAGCCGCGATAGCGGTTGAAGTCGTTGCCCTTTATGTCGAACTGCACCGATGCCGCAGGGTCGAAGTCGGCGGGCTTGCCGGGGAAGATGTTCGGCATGGCCCAGACGAAGCTCATCAGCCCGAGCTTCGCGTTGATGCGTCCGGCGGCGCGGTGGCCGTCGCCCGTGTTCGTTTGCGCGGCGTTGGAGTAGAAGATGGGCGCGGGAAGGTTCTCGCGCGTCATCTCGGGATCGTGGTCGAAGCCGCCGGTGCCCATCAGCACCGCGCCGGCCTTGATGTTGACCTCCTTGCCTCCCTGGAGCGCTTTGACGCCGATGACGCTGCCGTTGGCGTCGGTGTAGAACTCGTCGAGCGCCGTTCCCATGAGGATCTCGCAACCGCGCTCTTGGAGCTTGGCTTGGATGGCGTTCCACACATCGCCCGCCTTGCCGCTTTTCACCTTGGAGTTGCGGCCGTAGTTGAGGAAGCCCTCCACGTTGTCGTAGTAATCGTGGGCGCCTCCCACGGCGAACTCAACGCCGATGGTGTCGCTTAACCACTCCATCATGACGTGCGCCGTGTCCACGTACGCCTCCACCGTGGCTTGATCGGTGCGGCCTCCGCCGCATCCGGTGATGTAGGCGATGGCGGCCTCGCGGCTGTCGGTCACGTTCACGTCGGCCTGCCACTTGTTCATAGGGGTCCAGAACCCGCCGCCCGACGTGGTGGAGGTGCCGCCGAACAGGCTGTCGGCCTTTTCGATGAGCATGACCGAAGCGCCTTCGGCCTCGGTGGCCGCAAGCGCGCCGACGGCGGCGGTCCCCGATCCTATCACAAGGAAGTCCACCTCGTGATCCCAGTTGGCAGGCGCCGAGACCGAGGCGGAGGCGGAGGCGCCGCCTGTCTCGCCTTCGGACGACGCGGGCGAGCACGCGGCCAGCCCCAGCCCCGCGCACGCCAAGCCCGCTCCCGCCAAAAACGACCGCCGGCTCAAGGCGCAAGCGCGCTTTTTCGCGCCGTCGTGCGTGTTGATCTTCATCCCTTCTCTCCTTTTCGCTCTTGTTTCCGCAAAGGTGCCCTGTTGACGGATCGGCGCCTCGTGCACTAGGATCAACGGTTGCGAACCTTTCAATCCCCCGCGCCCGGGCGCCGACCCGCCGTGATGCCAGCATGCCATGCGCCTTTGCGGGCGGGCATCGCACGCACCGTGCTAAAATCCGGCGGAGCGTGCGTCATCCATTTCGAGTGAGGGGCTTTCATGTGGGGTTTTGTCAAAACGGGGTCGCGTGCGATGAGGGGAGTCGCAGCGCTTGTCCCCCTGGGGATGATCTCGTTCGCGTTGACGCGCGTGTGGATGTCGCTTGTCGTCAACCTCCATGTCACCATCGGCTCGTCGGAGTCGGCTGTGGCGGCCGTGCAGGTTCTGGTGACCGTGACCATGGTGGCGCGGTTTTTCGCCGACTGCGCGATGGTCGCGCTGGGCCGGCGCGTGACGTCGCTTGCCTCGCACCCGCTTGCGGCGGTTGCGGCGGCGGGGGCGCTCACGTTCGGAACCCTGTTCGTCACGTGCGCGGCCAACGGGTGGATCGACAGCTTCGCGCTGCTCGTGGTGGGGTCGGTGCTGTGCGGCGTGGGCATCGAGGCGTTCTGGCTGCTGTGGAGCGAGCTGTTCGTGTCGATGGAGTTCGGGCGGGTGAAGGCCGTCATCATGGCGAAGATAGGCATCGACGCCGTATGCGCCCTCGCTCTTCACGCCGTGCCCATCGACGTGGCGTTCGTGCTGCTGGTGGCGGTTCCCGTGGTGTGCTTGGTCGGATTCCTCCGCGCATGGCGGCGGCGAGGAAGGGACGACGTTGCCGCCGTCTGGGCAAGGCCGTGGCGCACTATATTGTTCAAGCAGTTCGCGCCCATAGGCATAGGCGCGGCGCTTCTGTGCTTCGGGTTCAGCTTCTCGCAGTCGGGGTTCCAGGATGCGCTTTCGGGCGTGGACAACTCCTACGCGCTGGGCATCCAGGTGTCCATTTTGGGAAGGTTCGTCACGTTCGCGGTCATGGGCGTGGCGCTGCGCTTCATGCGCGACTGCCACTTCGAGGTGCTGTTCCGCGTCTCCATCCTGGTGGCCGCCGTCGGGTTCCTTTCGCTCATCCTGCCGTTCGAAGGGAGGTTCGCGTGCTTTAGCGTGGCGGTCATCGTGGCGTCGTTCGTTTCGGAGAACGCCATGACGCTGCTTGCGGTGTACGCCGCCAAGCACGCCACGAACTCGCCCGTCCGCATCCTCGCGTGCGGTCAGTTGGCGCTGCGGGCAGGGGGGCTGTGCGGCGTTGCGGCCGGAAACGCCCTCGCCGTTGCGGTGGCGGCGGGAGTCCACATGGACGTCCTTGCGTACCTGGTGTCGTTGGAGGTGCTGCTGCTCACGTTTGCCGGCATGTACTTCATACGCGAGCAGAGCGTGAACCGGCTTTTGTGGGAGGTGGTGCCCGCCGAAGGCGACCAGGCGGGGCCGGACGCGACCTCGTGCAAGGCGACGCTTCTGGCCGACGCGTTCGGGCTGACGCAGCGCGAGCGGGAGGTGCTGGCCCTTTTGCTGAAGGGCCGCAGCATCCCCTACATCAAAGAGACGCTCTACATCAGCACGAACACCGCCAAAACGCACGTGCGCCACATCTATCAGAAGGTGGGCGTCCACGAGCGCCAGGAGCTGCTGACGTTGGCCAACGAGTTCCGTGGCGCGTGACGGACGGCTGATCCCCTCGCTCAAGTTCCAAAAGCCGCGTCAGTGTTGCGCGGAATCTCCGTCAGGCTTCGTCCCTGTCGTGCCGACTGCGCCCCCGCTTCGCTCCACAAGGTCCAGCAGTTCCTGCTTGGAATGCACGCCGGTTTTGGCGTAGATGTTCTTCACGTGGCCTTTAACGGTGTTGAGGGAAACCACAAACAGTTCGCTTATATACGAGCTTGAGCGGCCTTTCGCCAGATAGAACAGAACCTCCTCTTCTCGCTGCGTCAGGCCATGAGCTTTTGCGCAGGCGCTGCACCGCTCAAGGATCTGGTCGTCGGCGCTTCTAACCACCTCGTTCACGATGATCACAGACTCTTTCCTCTCGGGATGTCCCCTTGCAGGCTCTTTTTCTTTGCGAGTCTGCCTGCTCAGGAGCAGCAGGGCTGTGGACAGGAGGTAGCCGCACAAGAACACGAGCGTGACCGTCTGGATGAAGTCGTACCCGTCGCTTCCCGAAAGCGCGGTTCCCACTGCCACGCCCACCACCGAGAGCGCAGTCTCCATTCCCCGGCTGAATCCGTTCACGACGTAGCTTGACACGTGCAGGTTGCGAACCGCAGACGCGGTCAGCACCATGAAGGCGAAGCTGACGAAGAAGTAGCCTCCTGCCAAGAAGCCGTTTCCGTACGCGCGGCTGTCGGGATCGATGAACGGCAATAGAAACAGCGCGGCCAAGGCGAGGGGAAATATCGTTCTAAAGACGGAGGAGGGGTCAATGGCCTTGTACGAGGTGGCGGAGACGGCGAGAAAAAGCGCCGCAGCGCATCCGATGGAAAAGCAGGTCACCTGACTTGCGTGCGAGAACCCCCTTGGGGTCCCTATGGCCACTTGACCCACGATTCCGAACACGGTGGCAAACGCCGCCAGGCAAAACAGCGGGCCTAGCAGTTGGGAGAGCGTCGAGCGCACGGTTCCCTCCGTCGCGGCCGCCGCCTCTACGGGCGAAGGCGAGGGCCGCGAGACGGAGAAAAACGTGGCGACCTCCACCCGCCCGGGCTCCAAGCCGACGTTTTTGCAGCATACGGCCAAAAGAAGCGCGGATGCGGGGATGCCTGCGAAGCACAGGGCCATGGCGATAGGCGAAGGGAACGCGACGAGCGCCGAGCTGACGGCGAAGACGCACAGGAAGGCCGATCCGACGCAGAAGACCCGCAGTCGCGCCGGAACCCATGCAAGGGCCTCTTGCCAGGAAAGCGCCAACCCGCCTGCACCCGATCCCGTCAGCGCGCCCGCCAAAACGGCGAGAGGCCTCAAGCTGCCCGACACCGCCAAAAGCGTCGTGCCTGCCAGGGCGCACGCGGCGCACCACCCCGCCGGAAGGCGTTTCTGCTCAAAGGTTCCGCGCACGCCAAGGACTCCGACGGTCGCAGACGTTGCTGCGTACGACAGAAGCAGAGCCATGTCGTACGCGTCGTTGGGCAACCTGCGCAGCCCGACGGAGGCGAACAGGGATTCCGACAGCAGAAGCCCCTGCATCAGTCCGAGGAGAATCCCGAACCCCGCAAAGGTCATCGTGAGTTTCGCAGCGCTTTTCATGGCAACCCCTCCCTCCTCTTGAGACGCCGTGCGCGAACGACCCCAAAGAGGTGGTGCCAGCATAGCAAACTGCCGGCGCGCGGCAGGGCCTCGCGACTCAAAACAACCCGAAAGGAGGGGTGCCATTTTGCCGCGCCGCGCGTACTTTTAGAGGCGCGCCTGCGGCATGCGGTTGCGGGTGGGACGTCGTGTTGGGCCTGCGAAGGCTCCAAAACCAAGGAAAGGGGACGCACATGGAACGAAACAACATCGAGCGCAACGCCTCCGGGCTTTCCCGGCGGAGCTTCATCACGGGAGCGGCTGCCGCAGGGGCGATTGCGGCAATGGGAGCGGTGGCGGGATGCGCGCCGTCCCAAGCCTCCTCGCCATCGTCGGGAGCGAGCGCGGAAACGGGAGGATCGGGGTCGAGCCAGGCGGCGGGCGCAAGCGCGTACGACTGGGCGGGTCCCGCCCCCGAACCCGTTACCGAGTTCGAGGAGACCGTCGATCTGACGGGTCAGTACCTGATCGTCGGGGCGGGCATGTCCGGATACGCGGTGGCCACACGGCTCATCGAGCTGGGGGAGAAGGTCACGCTCGTCGCGAAGACCGATTCGTGGACGGGAATCGGCGGGTCGGTGTTCGCGTTCAACAGCTCGCTGGCCAAGCAGGTGGGCGGTGAAGTCGATGTGGAGGAGGCCCTTCCCCGCATCATGGAGATGATGAGCCACAACGTGGACGAGCGGCTGTGGCGCATCTTCGCTTTGCGTTCGGGCGAGGCGATGGACTGGGCGTGCGGCATCTGCGAGGAAGAGGGGCTGACCGTTATCATCTCGGAGGTGGAGCACGGGTCGTTGGGCGAGTATCCGGGCACGCATAACTTCGCTGGCGGCGCCAACTGCTCGTTCACCACCGACAAGGATCCGAATTCCGAGAATCGCCTTCCCACCACGGTCGGCAGCCCGATCATGGACTTCCTTCCCATCTTGGAGCGCCGCTGCACCGAGGGCGGTATGAGCTTGAACTACAGCACCACGGTGGAGCAGCTCATCAAAGACGACGATGGGCGGGTGAGCGGCGCGGTGTGCACGTCTGCCGAGGGCAAGACGGTCGGCTATGTGAACGCGCGGGCCGTGGTGCTGTGCACGGGCGATTACACCATGGATGAGAACATGCTCAAGGCGCTGTGCCCCATGGCCGATTCCGAGAACGTGTACAAGGGCTTTTTGGAGTATGCGACGGGCGACGGTCAGAAGCTCGGCGTATGGGCGGGTGCCGCCATGCAGGACACCATGCCGCATGCTCCCATGATCTTCTCGCTTCCCGTCGAGTGCACGATGGGGCAGTCGCCTTGCGCGCTTTCCTCTGACGAAATCCGCGCGTTGTACGAGGACGACCCCGAGCTGCTGCAGCGCTACCAGACGGCCGACGAGGCCATCATCGCGCTCACCATGTCGAAGAACAACCTGCAGGTCAACGCCAACGGGGAGCGCTTCAATAACGAGCATTGCGTGATGGGCTACGAGGGCATCCAGCTTTTGCGTCAGCCGGGTGGCAAGGTGTTCAACATCTACACGCCGAACTGGATGGACTACATTCCCGAGCAGGCCGGCTACCTGGGCGGCCCCGTGGCGACCAAGGAAGATTACGCGCTGTTCATGTGCCCCGAGGGCGGTTTCGCCACCATCGACGAGCTGGCCGAGGCGAACGATTTGCCGGCCGACACGCTCAAGGAGACGATCAGGCGTTACAACGAGCTGTGCGAGAAGGGCTACGATGAGGACTTCCTGAAGCCTGCGGAGTACCTGTGCCCCATCGACGAGAACGGCCCCTTCTACTGCATCCCCACGTACAGCGCGCTGCTTGTGTGCTTGGGAGGTTTGCAAACGGATCCGGACCTGCACGTGCTCGATGAAGCTGGCGAGATCATTCCCGGCTTGTACGCGAACGGCTCGGTTGCCGGGAACTTCGTCGGCAACAACTACACCACGGTGTGCCCCGGATTGAATTTCGGTCGCAGCCTGTGCTTTGGCTACCTGCTTGCCGACTACCTGTCGAAGAACGAGTAGCCGCGCTGCGGCGTTGCCTTCGGGGACGTTGCCGCTGGCAGGCAACAGGGGACGTTTGCGCGTTTCACGGCCGCCAACATGTTCGCGCATGCTGGCGGCCCGGGCTGCTGGCGGGCATCCACGGAATTGGCGTTCCTCTCTGTTAGCGTTGACACGAACCCATGCCGGCCAACCCTCGGGCCGGGCTTCCCCCTGGCCGGGCGCTTCGGAAGGCCCCGCCCGCCCGTCGGAAAGGGCTCCCCGAAGCGCCCGGCGGGGCCCTGCCCGGCGGGCCGGCCCGCGCCGACCCCGGTTCGGCAGGGGCGCTTCCGCAGGTTGGCCACAAACCGCGCCCTGTGGCACGCCGGGCGGCCGATCCGGCGCATCGGCGGGCCGCGCGATTCCGGCGACCTGGGGTTTCTCCAGGCGCGGAGGGGCCGGGGGGCGGAAAAGCGGCCCCGCGCGTGCCACAGGGCGCGGTTTGTGACCAACCTGCGGGCGGCCCCCCGCCGGGCCGCCTCCGGAGGGGCCCGTGTCAACGGCGGTTTGACAGAGAGAGAGGGGCGTTCTTTCGCGTTGGCCGTGGCATGTTGCAGGCTCGACGTGCGATGTTCGGCGGTATACTGATGTCGAACAGTCGAAGAAAGGACCTTCCATGACCGCTTCCGAACCGTCCGCGCCGTCGGTCGCCCCTGCCGCCTCCGCCGCCTCTGCCGCCCACCTTGCGTCGCATCCTGTCCGACATCCGTCGTTCGACCAGTTCGTGGCCACTATCGCGGCGTTGCGCGCGCCGGACGGCTGCCCGTGGGACCGCGAGCAGACCCACCAGAGCATCGCGCACAACATGATAGAGGAGGCGTACGAGGCCGTGGACGCCATCGAAGCTGGCGACACGGCGCACCTGCGCGAGGAGCTGGGTGATGTGCTGTTGCAGGTGGTGCTGCAAAGTCAGATTGCCGCCGACGCGGGCGAGTTCGGCATAGAGGACGTGTGCGCCGACGTGAACGCGAAGATGGTGCGCCGCCACCCCCACGTGTTCGGCGAGACCAGCGCGGAAAACGCCTCCGAGGTTCTGGACCTGTGGGACCAGGTGAAGCTGGCCGAGAAGGACGCCGCCGCAGACGCTGCCCCGGATGGCTCCGCTTCGGACGACCCCGCTCCCGACGGCGCCCCCGCCCCTGCGCCCAGCCTGCTCGACGGCGTGCCGACCAGCTTCCCGGCGCTTATGCAGGCGCAGAAGATCTCGCGCAAGGCCGCAGCCGCCGGCTTCGAGTGGGACGCGCTTGACGACGTGTGGGCCAAGGTGCGCGAGGAGACGGCCGAGTTGCAGGCGGCCTACAAGGCGGCGCCGAAGGCCGCCAACGGCAAGGTGGACGCAAGCGTTGCGCCTTCCGCGGGCGCCGCCGATGCCGCCGCAGCCGTGGCGGCTGTGGAGCTGGAGTTTGGAGACATGCTGTTCAGCCTGGTGAACGTGGCGCGCCGCATGGGCGTGGACGCCGAAGGCGCCCTGCGCGCCACCTGCGCGAAGTTCCGCACCCGGTGGGCCGCCATGGAGGCCGCCGCCGCAGCGCAGGGCCGGCGCATCGAGGAGCTTTCTGCCGACGAGCAAAACGAGCTTTGGGAGCAGGCGAAGGCGAAGGCCCGCCGCGCCTAGCGCTTGGTCCACCGCGCGCTTTCAGGTGACGCGCGGCGCCTTTCGCCCGCGACGACGCCCGCCCGCCGCGCCCGCCCGCGACGACGCCCGCCCGCCGCGCCTCGTTCCACTGCCGTCCGCTTGCCGCGCCGGGTTGCCGCCCGCGTGTCCGCCCGTCGTCCCCGCCTGCGCTCTGCGGCCAAGCCGTATTCTGCCGCCGTCCGCAGCTGCGGCCGCTCGTTCGTAGACGTTTCGTAAGCGTTGCGTTACGGCTTTTCAAACTGATGACGGTTGGTCGGGGGCTTCTAGTATCATACGGCCCACAGGAAAGAGACGAGCAAAGCGGAGGTGCATCCGGCGTGGACGGACGACGTGCGATGCGGAAGGCGCGCGGCGCGAGCGAGCGCGGCGAGGACAAGGCGGAGCAGCAGATCGAGCGGAGCGAGCGAGAGGACGGGCTTTCGGCGTTCCGCCTCACCGACGACCTTCGCCCGCCGCTCAGCGACCTGCAGCGGCTGCACAGCATGGAGGCGCGCACGCGCGAGATCATCCAAAAGTACCAGGCCGCCATGCGCGAGATGGAGGTGCGCTTCGAGATCCTCGACCAGGACCTCAACCTCAAGAAGCACCGCAACCCCATCCACCACATTGAATCGCGCATCAAAAAGCCGGCGAGCATCTTCGAAAAGCTCGAGCGCTACGGCAAAAAGCCCACGCTCGAGAACATGGAGCGCTACATCATGGACATAGCGGGCGTGCGCGTGATCTGCTCCTACATCCACGATGTGTACAACTTGCTGGAACTGCTGCAGCGTCAGGACGACCTTGCCATCGTCACGGTGAAGGACTACATCGCCAACCCCAAGCCCAACGGGTACCGCAGCCTGCACGTCATCGTGCGCATTCCCGTGTACTTCCTGGACAAGAAGGAGCTCATTCCCGTGGAGGTGCAGCTGCGCACCGTCGCCATGGACTTCTGGGCCAGCCTCGAACACGACCTCAAGTACAAGGCGGTGCGCGATCTGGAGGGCATCGACACGCGCGCCGAACTCAAAGATTGCAGCCGCATCATCGAGGACGTGGAGGCGCGCATGCAGATTCTCGCGCGCGCCCTGGAGGTGGGGGAGTGAGGGCGCGCGCCCCGCGTTCGCGCTAGCCTTCGGTGCTTTCGGCGGCAAGGGATGCGCGCGGACCCTCCGCCGGCGTCGGGGCGGGCGCCGCGACACGCGCGGCGGCCGTGCGTCCGAAGAGGAAGCGGAGGTAATGGCCCAGCACGTAGGCCACCATCACCACGGCCACGGCCGTCTCCGCCACGAACAGGACGTCGAGCGCCTCGGGCAGCGCGACGCCCTGCGCGCGGAAGAACGCGATCGCCTTGCCAAGCGCGGTGGCCGTGATCACGAAGGGGAAGGTCATGGCGGCGTAGCTGGGGTAGAAGCGCAGGCGCAGCAGTCGGGGAAGCTGCGACAGCACGACGACGAGCAGCATCTGCGCGATCGCCAGCATGACGCCCGCGAACACCGGGTTCGGGTTGGGGGCGCAGGTCAGGTAGCCCACCAGCGACAGGCTCATGGGCGCGGTGTAGATGCACAGCAGCGGCTGCGCCGGCTCCGGCACCTCGTGCTTGGCGTAGCGGTACGTCACCAGGCCCAGCAGCACGACGTAGAACGCGAATCCCAGCCAGAACAGCGCATGCCCCGCCGCCTCCATGCCGAAGACGGGCGAGGTGGCCGATGCCACGACGATGCCCACATAGCAGATGAAGTACGTGGGAAACACCTCGTCCAGCTTGAACCGCATGATGAAACGCGCGGTGAACCAGCACATGAGCGCCAAATGCGCTGCCACCGCCGCCGCCCAAAGGGCGAAAGCGAAGCCGAAGGCGAAAGGCGCCAGGTACCCGGACAGCTGCATGAAGGCCATGAACAGCGTGGCGCTCACGCTCGCCATGACGGAGTTGCGCAGGTCGTCGCGGATCGCCTGGGGGAACAGCGCGATCTTCGCCATCAGCAGCGCCACGAGCGCAAACGCCGCCAAGCCGCACGCGACGTGCGCGGCCTCGGTGTAGGGCTGCAACAGGTTGCCGAGCGCGGCCAAGCCCAAAGCCACGCCGGCGATGGGGATGGGGACTTTTTCGATGACGATGCGCATGAGCGGCCTTTCTTCTTGGTTGCGAATATTACGCGCGTTTCCGCATGGCGGATGCGCCGGCGGCCGATCCACGCGAAACGCGCAGAGCTTCCGGCCCGCTCGATATTCTTCCATGTTTGCATGAAAAAGAAAATTAATGTATTTTTATATAACGATTAACTATTTTTATGATAAGCGAGGAGCGCATGCAGGATTTTCGCGTGGAAACCTTCCTGACGGCATGTCGGACCATGAACTACACGCGCGCAGCGGAGGAGCTGCGCATCACGCAGCCGGCAGTGTCCCAGCATATTGCGCACCTGGAACGAGTCTACGGCGCGCGGCTGTTCGAGTACCGCGGCAAAAGACTCAGCCTGACGCCCGAGGGGCGCATGCTGCGCGATGCGCTGTCCGTCATGGTGCACGACGAGGCGCTTTTGCGGAATCGCATAGCCGCCGCGGCCTCCGGGGCGCTTGTGGAGCTTGCCGTCGGCATGACGCTCACGGCGGGGGAGTACCTGGTGGCCGCTCCGCTTGCGGAGTATTTGGCACGGCATCCGGAATACCGGGCCGCCGTGCGGTCCGGGGACACCCAGGAGCTGCTCGGGTTGCTGGATGCGGGGACGATAGACTGCGCTTTTGTCGAAGGGTTCTTCGACAAAAGCTCGTACGCCTGGAACGTCTACCGCAGCGAGCGGTTCGTGTGCGTGTGCGCGCCGGGCCACAAGTTCGCCCGGTATCCGCAGACGCTGGAGGACATGCTGGACGAGCACGTGCTGGTGAGGGAACCGGGGTCGGGCACGCGCGCGGTGCTCGAGCACGCCCTTGCCGCGCGCAACTTGACCGTGGACGGGTTCCGGCGGACGAGCGAGGTGGAGAGCCTGAACGTCATCAAGGCGTTTGCGGAGCGGGATTTGGGGATCGCGTTTTTGTACGAGGCCGCGGTCAGGCGAGAGGTTGCGGCCGGCACGCTGCGCGTCGTGGAGCTGGACGGGTTCGATGTGCGGCACGACATCAGCTTCGTCCGCCTGCCCGACAGCGCGTTCGAAGCCGAATTCCGCCTTCTGTTCGAAGAGCTGACCGCCCGCGCCCCCGCGTAGCCTCCGTCCCCGTCGCGCGGTTGCGCCTGTGGACCCGCAAGCCCGTCCCGCCCGCGGACCCGCCCGCGCCCGCAAGTTCGCAAGCCCGTCCCGCTGTCTCCCGCAAACCCGTCCCGCCTGCGCGCCCGCCCGCGTGCGTAAGCTCGTCCCGCCTGCGCGCCCGCCCGCGTGCGCAAGCCCATCCCGCCTGCGCGCCCGTGTGCGCAAGCCCATTCCGCCAGCGTACCCATTCGCGCCCGCCTCTTTTCTCGGGCCGAATGTTTCACGTGAAACATTCGTTTCAATCGCGCGTTTCAACGCGGGAAATGTTTCACGTGAAACATTTTGCCCGCAACGAGGTTTTCCCGAAATGCGTACGGATGTTTCACGTGAAACATCCACCCCCGTGCGATTCGCCGTCTTTTGCGCGGGCAGGGCTTGACTTGGAGTGCGCTCGAAGCCTTATGATCTTCTCGCCATCAGACGAGAGGAGCACAGTATGACCCCCGAACTTGCTGCAACCCCGAAGCTCGGCTTCGGCTGCATGCGCCTGCCGCTTACGGATCCCGCCGACCAGAAGTCCATCGACATCGAGCACTTCAAGCAAATGGTCGACGCGTTCATGGACGCGGGCGGCACGTATTTCGACACCGCGTTCGTCTACCACGAGGGCGCGTCGGAGACGGCTTTGCGCCAGGCGCTGGTGGAGCGCTATCCGCGCGAGTCGTTCACCATAGCCACGAAGTGCCTGGCCTGGGCCATCGGCAGCGCCGAGGAGGCGAAAAGCTGCCTGGACACCTCGCTTGAGCGCCTGGGCACCAATTACGTGGACTTCTACCTGCTGCACAACGTGGGCGGCCCGCGCACCGCGAAGTTCGACGAATACGGCATGTGGGACTTCGTGAAGGAGCAGAAGGCGGCCGGCCGCATCCGCCACTGGGGTTTCAGCATGCACGACGGTCCGGAGACGCTCGACGAGCTGCTCACGGCGCACCCCGATGCCGAGTTCGTGCAGCTGCAGGTGAACTACCTTGATTGGGAGGATCCCGTCACCCAGTCCCGCGCCTGCATGGAGGTGGCCGCGAAGCACGGCGTGCCCGTGATCGTCATGGAGCCCGCGCGCGGCGGCCGCCTGGCCGAGCTGCCCGAGGCCGCAGCCGCGCCTCTCAAGGCCGCGAACCCCGATGCGCCGCTGGTGTCGTGGGCGTACCGCTTCTGCATGAACCAGCCCAACGTGCTTACCGTGCTCTCTGGCATGTCCACCATCGACCAGGCGCGCGAGAACGCGGAGCTGCTGCGCGACGGCGGGCCGTTCTCGCCCGATGAGCAGGCCGCGCTCGATCAGGCCGCGTCCATCCTTCGCGGCATGGCGAACATCCCGTGCACGAACTGCCGTTACTGCGTGAAGGAATGCCCGCAGGGCGTGGGCATCCCCGAGATCATGAACCTGCTCAACCTCGAGCTTATGACCGAGAACCGCGCCTTCGCCAAGGAGCTGTACAGCTGGCAGGCCGTCAAGCCCGCCTCGGAGTGCATCGCGTGCGGCGCTTGCGAGGCCATGTGCCCCCAAAGCATCGACATTATCCACCAGCTGGAAGTGGCCGCCGACCACTTCGAGTAGGCTCGCGCGAGGGGCGCCCTTCTGCGGAGGGGCGCCCCTCGTTTTCCACGCCGCCGCTGTCCTCTCCCTGCGCGCCGACAGCTCGCCGCCCCAGCCCCCCGCGCCGACAGCCGCCCGCGCCCGTCCGTCGCAGGAGGCTCTTTCGCCCGGCGTCTCAGGCGGGGTATCCGTCCGGCGCTGCCCGCTTGACGGCCGCCGCCCCTCTTCCGCCGCCCGCCCCTGCGTCGGCACCCT